>NZ_CM001977.1:1581536-1660808 GCF_000406165.1 Dickeya zeae NCPPB 2538
AAAAACCCCAGACTTGCGTCTGGAAAGAAGGGGAAGCGATACCGGCCCGGTCGGGATAGACTCGCGCGTGGCGCTCGCCCTGCGGGTCGCCTGCGGCGGTCCAAAACGGCAGGCCGTTTTGTCGAACCCTGTCGAGGCTTCTCATCTGTCCCGTCATCGGTTAAAAACAAAAACCCCAGACTTGCGTCTGGGGTTTTTGTTTTTAATCTGGCGGTGAGGGAGGGATTCGAACCCTCGATACGTTTTCACGTATACACACTTTCCAGGCGTGCTCCTTCAGCCACTCGGACACCTCACCGGATTGTTACCTCAAGGGCAACGGGGCGCTACTATAGGGAGTCACCCAGTTATGGTCAAGCAGTATTTCAGGCTTTTAAAACGTCTGGCTAACAGTTGTTCGACCTGAACAGACGTGCGTCAAATTACCGATAAAAAAAGACCACCGCGTATGCGGTGGTCGGGATAACAGAGACTGGCTGAATTAGTTCAGCAGGGATTTGATGAAACTGGCCAGCTCTGCGTTGGTACTGTTGGCGAAGAAATATTCCTGGAATTTCGGACCAGCGATAGCGCCTTTAACCAGATCCTGATCCAGACCTTTCAGAATGGTGATCAGATCGTTGTAGGTCACTGCTTTTACTGCATCCAGGATTTTCTTGTTGCGCTGTTGCGGAGCAACGCGATCGCTCGGGTAACCACGGCCACCTTCTTCTTTGAACAACTGGGTGAACAGGTTTTCCAGGTTCAGTTCAGCACCCCAGCCAAAGCCTTTGGCGTAAGGCAGAGAAACGGCATTACCGTTATTGATCTGAGAGAACAGGTAAGCGTCAGACGGGTCAACAACCAGACCACAGATTACACCCGGGAAAGAGTTACAGGCCAGCATCGCACCCTGACCCGTACCACAACCTGTAACCACGAAATCAGCGGCACCGGAGTTCAGCAGGATAGCAGCCAGAATACCGTTCTGGATGTAGGTCAGCTGTGCAGCGTCTTCAACAGCATATTGACCGTAGTTGTGTACGGTGTGACCCATCGGTTCAACGGCTTTGGACAGAGCAGCCGCGATAATCGCGTTTTTTGCCGCCTGGCTGTTCTCGTTAATCAGTGCAATTTTCATGTTCGTTCCTTTAAGTGTGCGGACAACTACATTTTTTAAAACACTATTTCATTTCAATTGGCCCAGTATACCTTGCTCATCAGAAACCGCAAACCACCAGAAACCGGAATTGATCGCAAAAACGTGACCTGCTCGACCATCTCGTGATGACCGATGCTGCTGTGATGTGTTGTGCGAATGGGCTGGGTTGCCGGACGGCGTATTTAATGTGCAAACGGCACATGGTAAGGGGGTAGGTGTCAGGTATAACAGAAATAGTAATAACAAAACGCGGCGTTATCGCCGCGTTTTTTCTATTCATCTCATCGCTATCGATAAGCGACGCGGAATTAGAATGTGCTGGTATCTTTGAACAGGCCGACTTTCAAATCGGTTGCTGTGTAGATCAGGCGACCATCAACCAACACTTCGCCGTCGGCGATGCCCATGATGAGCTTACGGTTGATAACGCGCTTGAAATGGATACGATATGTCACTTTTTTAGCGTTCGGCAGCACCTGCCCGGTGAACTTCACTTCGCCTACGCCCAGCGCTCGACCTTTACCTTCGCCGCCCAGCCAGCCGAGATAGAAACCAACTAACTGCCACATTGCATCCAGACCCAGACAGCCTGGCATCACCGGGTCACCGATGAAGTGGCAACCGAAGAACCACAGATCAGGATTGATATCCAGTTCTGCTTCCACATAGCCTTTTCCATGCAGACCACCGTCTTCGGTCATAGAGATGACACGATCCATCATCAGCATGTTGCCGGCTGGCAGTTGTGGCCCTTGTGGCCCAAACAGTTCACCGCGTCCGCTGGCGAAAAGATCTTCTTTTGAATAGGAATCGCGTTTGTCTACCATGTTTCTATAAGCCCTGTTTTTGTGGAGCAGGCAGGTTAGCGTACAGATGTACGCTGAGCAAGTCTGTTGCTTCTGGCCCAACCAGTTTCTTCAACGGAAAAACCACGGAAAGCGACGCCGTTCCGGTGGCGCCAACTGCGCGATTCGTTCACGGATCGCTGCCAGCAGGCTGGGTTGATGTTCATCGTCGTAAGGTATCTGCGTCAACAACGTCAGTGCTTCGGCAACCGAATCCACGACGTAGATATGGAACTGATCGTTGCGCACAGCATCAACGACGTCCGGCAACAGGCATAAATGACGTTGATTGGTCGATGGGATGATTACCCCTTGCTTACCTGTCAGTCCGCGACGTTGGCATACTTCGAAGAACCCTTCGATTTTTTCGTTAACGCCACCAATCGGCTGTACATGCCCAAACTGGTCGACGGAACCGGTCACAGCCAGTTGTTGATTGATAGGGCATTGCGACAAGGCACTCACCAGCGCGCTAAGTTCAGCCAGTGACGCACTATCGCCATCGACCTCACCATAGGACTGTTCAAACACGATCGAGGCAGAAAATGGCAGCTGTTGCTCGAGTTCCAACTCGGAAATCAGAAACGCCTGCATGATCATCATACCTTTAGCATGCAGGTTGCCACCCAATTCGGCCTTACGCTCGACATCGGTGAGTTCGCCATCGCCGGGATGGACCACGCAACTGATACGGGCCGGCTCACCAAACATCAGCGGGTAGCCAGGGTATTCCAGCACCGACAGGCCGTTGACCTGGCCAATCATGTCGCCTTCGGTTTCGATCAGAATCTGGCCTAATTCGATTTCATCCTGCATGCGCTCGGACAGATATCCTTCGCGCCAGCGGCGTGCCGTCACCGAATCAATAAACGCTTGCCCGGTAATTTCTTCCTGGCGCGTATAGAGAGCCGCGTGTTTGAGCTGGTGAGTTAACCATTGCGGACATAACGGCACATTACCCTGATCGCCGCTATAGCGAACGGCCAGTGAGAACAGTTCCGGCCAGGCGTCGGCAGACAGCAACGGCAACTGATTTTCCAGACACAATGCGTTGATGTAAGAACACCAGTGCACCATATCTTCCGGCTCGATTAATTGCAGCTGCGACTCAAATTCACCATAGATCGCCAGTTCGCCCAGTTCTGGTTCCATATCGTGGATATCGCCCAGACTGTCACGATCGCCGAGCACGACCAGACGCAGGTCGACCGGCATCGGCGGGATCTCTACCGGTAACGGTCGTCGCTCATCGGGAGACAACCAGTGATATTGACCATCGATGATAATTTGCTTAAGCCGCAACCACATCAGCGGCTGGGCCAGCAATGTCCGTGCGGACAGTATCAGGGTACCGCCGTTGACGCGATGGAGCAGGCCGGGTTGCAGGCTGATGTCATCTTTGTACATCCGTACACAGCCAAATAGCTGTTCCGGTTCGATCCACTCCTGATAGCCGCAGCGCAACGTAGCCGCAAAATTGTCATCCGGATACTGGGCTGGCTGAATGCTGATCTGACGTCCATCAATATGATAACGATAGCCAGATAGCGTTTCTGGCTGCCGTGCAGGCAACTGCGCGATGGCATTGGCAATCAAAGCCAGATAGGCATTATTCTCCTGTGCCTTCAGCAGCATAAACTGCGAAGGTGAGCGGGGATGGCAAAAAATCGTCAGCGCATCAGCAAGCCGAGGTTGCACCGCAGAGAACTCAGCGGGGGCAAGTTGGGCTGCCTGGGAGAATAACGTCTGATATGGCGTATGATCGGGCAGCAGGTGCTGCCATTCGAGTCGGTTATTGGTCAAAGTATCTGCTGTAATCGTTTAAAGGAAAAGCGTAATTATACAAGAATTCTCAAGGCTGCATACGTGCAGAGGCGGGAGAGGCTAACAAGAGAGCATTCAGGGCCTATTCTGGGTGAAAAATAGCCAGACAGGGATTGCCTGTAGTGGGAATATCGGGCAACAATGGGGGCAAGTTCAGGCACGTTACACGGTCACTAAAGAATAATGTATGAAATATCAACAACTAAAAAATCTTGAGTGCGGCTGGAAGTGGAAGTACCTGGTTAAAAAACATCGTGAGGGTGAGCCTATAACGCGCTTTATTGAGCAAAGTGCAGCTGATGAAGCCGTCAACCGGCTATTGAAAATGGAAAGTCAGCCGGTGCTGGTACTGGAGTGGATTGCGCAGTGCATGAATCCCACTCTGGAGAATCGCATGAAGCAGACGATTCGAGCCCGGCGTAAACGGCATTTCAACGCGGAACACCAGCACACCCGTAAAAAATCTATCGATCTCGATTATCTGGTGTGGCAACGTCTGGCAGCGCTGGCGCAGCGTCGCGGTATTACCCTGTCGGAAACTATTGTGCAATTGCTTGAAGACGCAGAGCATAAAGAAAAGTACGCCAGCCAGATGTCGCTGCTCAGACAAGACCTCCAGGCCTTGCTAAATCAGCCACCGGAAAATGACGTTTCTGACTGAAACATATCGGTGATAACGCGCTATTTCATAAGTTAAGTTCATCGATTAAGCAGGGGTTACTCGTTAAGCCGCGTTAATGCGTTATCCCTGATGTTAGCCTTCTCTGTGCACGCGGTGTTCCATAGCAGACTTCAGACCTCATCTCCGAGAGTACCGGGCAGTTCCGCATACCAACACATTTCCACATGCTAACTGATTGCCCTGAGACTTAAATTATTTTGGGTACAATAATTAAAAAAATGAAAAAACGATGACGACCGGAAAACTTAATGGCCAGGTGACACCAATTAATATGGCGGCTAAAAAACGCATGATTAACGAATTATCTTTGCTCATAAAAAAAGTAAATATCATCGAGACCGAAAGGCCCAGGAAATAGAGGGTTCTGATCATTTCCCACAGGTGATGGTGTGACACATTTACTTCCTTATGGTTGCAGGGGCGCGTATTCTATGCCGTTAAAATTTTACGATCAATCGATTAACCGACCTGAGTGATGCCTGTGTGGACATACCGGCGGGTAAACCTTGCCACACGGCCACTCAGCGAACATCACCACTGTCGTGGCAGACTCTCACTATGCGTGCCTGAGTGCCGGAAAAATGTTAACAGCATGGAATGCCGCTGCTGTTGGGCACTCAGCCGTAAAATTTACTTTGTAATAATATTACACAGAGTCAGATTTTATTTTTGTCAGATATGTCAAAGAATACAAATCCGGAATAGTCTGAGCTGCGTTTATCCCTTTTTTAGATAATTATTTATTTTCAGGCAAAGTATAAAACGCAATGTGTGGCTGTGATAAAACTCGCTACTCACGGTGTATAGTCAGGATACGTTTAAAAAGCGGATGCGTTAAAAAGAATAAAACCGAGATCTATATCACATCAAAAACACGTATTTTTTATGTTTTTTTGTTATTTATATGACGATTATATTAATTTTTTGTTTCAGTATGGACTTTACTAAAGGACTGGCATAGTTTGGGACTTTATCCTGCCAGAAAGGTAATGAAATGAGTGAGATATCCAGTCTGTCACTGAAAATCCCATCAGAGCTGAAAGAAAAGATCAAAGCTGCCGCGTTGGAAAACGAGGTTTCTATCAGCGCTGAGGTCAGTGCCCGTTTGCTGAGAAGTTTTGATATCGAAGATCATGCCCATGACGCTGATGAGGCAGAGATCGTTGATAGCCAGAACACGGAAGAGATCGTCGAACAACCGCTGACAGCGAAGGAAATCAAGAAACTTCGCCAGTTGCTAAAAGGCAAAGGAACATCCAGGAAGAAATAATCCGTGCCTTGCATGCTGTATCAGCCTTAAGTGGTACAGCATTTATCTTGTTTTTCTCGATTGAGTTTGAGCCCCCGCTTTCCCTGCCTGCTTCATCAATACAGCCGCCTTATCCCCGTATGCTTGATAGCAACAGCGTCGTTGCAAAGAGAAGGGTAGCCTGAAGGAACTTTTACCTGATTCGGACTACTCAGTTTTCATCAACTGTTGTTAGCACAGGGTGTCGTGTGTATTGTTCGCTATGATCTGATGCCGATAGTCGACCACGCCGGTTCCAGTAAGGCATGAGAGATGACGAAGGCGAACAAACAGCATCCAGTGTATCTGAATAAAGCTGGGTGCCGTTTTGCCAGGTGTTCGCCTGAAAAATAAACATTGCGCTATCTTTCCAAAAAAAACCGAATATTTTCCTGCTCTCTTGCAGAGAAACGTGTGTTCCTATGAAAAGTATTTTCGGATCAAAAATATTGCTTAAATAGACAGTCACATTATTTATAGCGTAATGATATGGAAAATTTTGTAAGATTTTCCTGTCAACAACAACAATGCACTTACTATTCTTTTTATAATATGAAACAATCCACCATCGGTGTGATTTCATCACAGAGATGACGCTGATAATGAGGATGGCAGGACGCCGAATCCGATTATTGCAATCAATATCTAATAGATATAACTGTGCCATGTTTCAGACTTAACACTAAACCATGCAGGGTTGCTTTAGCGACGGATTCATCGCAGGAAATGATAATCATGGAGGATAATGTGATTTCCAGACATAAAATATACGGTAAATGTACCCACTGTACCAACCGAGACATATTAAAGCCCGACTTTCCCCGATGTGCATTTCCCCAATGTACATTGCATCACACAGATGCTGTCACCTGTCGCTCAGGTAAGAGATCAGTGCTGTTATCTTACTTCTCGTTCTTTCTATATGGGGATATATCCCAAATGGGTATATATCCAATACAGTGATATACCTCAAATAATTTGAAAGTCAGGACAAAATGCGTACGCGCCACGCGGGGTACTTTAGGGCAAGTTCAGGCTGAAGTATGGCGTGTATAGAGGGGGAACCCATGATTCATACAGCCAAAAGAATGAATCTGCCAAGGTATGGGATCGGGTAAATATACATTATTTACCAATCGGTTTATTGGATTGTAAACAAAAGGATTTTATTAAAGGGGCTCATAATGAATTTTTCTAATTTAAAAATAGGCTACAGACTGGCAATCGGATTTTCATTTCTTATTGTTATGCTATTGATTTCAGGTGCTGTGGCATTAAGTAAATTGAGCGATTTTAACCAAAAAATGGATTATACCGTCTCTGACCTTTATCCGTTGACAGCAAAAGGAAATAAGTTGGTTGATGAGCTGAATAATGCGTTGCTGGGGCAACAGTTTGTTTTAATGTCAGACTCCGCGGCGGATATTCAAAAGCAGAATGAAGAGATTAAAGCGCACTCTGCGGAAATTACGACTTTACTGAATGAATTGAATAAAGACGTTAAAGATGCTCACTCTATTGGTTTGCTTAAAGATATCCAGCAGATTCGCAGCGAGTACACCTTGTCAGCGAATAAGTTGATGGACCTGGCTAGTCGTGGGAACAAGCGTGAAGCTATGGCTGAATTGATGGGCGTCTCACAGGCGTTGCAGAAAAAATATAAAAGCAAAGTTGCCGACTTCATCAATTACCAGGATAGCCAAATGATTGGCGCACAGGATATGGTGCAAACGAGTTACAACGAAATTCGTATGATGCTGTTGATGGTTTTTATCATCAGCATTGTGGCTGGCGGGCTGATCGCCTGGGGGATTACCCGTAGTGTGACGCGGCCGTTGCAGGAGGCGCTCACACTGGCAGAGAAAGTTGCCAAAGGTGATTTAACGTCTGAAGCGTCGGTGTGCACACAAGATGAAACCGGGAAGTTATTGCACGCACTGTATGGGATGAATGACAGTTTGTGCAATATCGTCAGTCAGGTTCGTGAGGGCGCTGAAACCATCTCTTCTGCTGCCTCGCAGATTGCATCAGGCAATCAGGATTTGTCCGCCCGAACAGAGGAACAGGCCAGTTCGCTGGAAGAAACCGCCGCGTCGATTGAACAACTGACCGCGACTATCAAAAATACGGCGGCCAATACGGAACACGCCGCGTCACTGGCGGGACAGGCTTCTGATATTGTGCGTCAGAGTGGTGAAATGATGGTGGACGTCACCCGGGAGATGCGTGAAATACGCGATGCTTCCCAACGCATGGCTGAAATTATCGGGGTTATCGACAGTATTGCGTTCCAGACCAATATTCTGGCGCTGAATGCTGCCGTGGAAGCAGCCCGGGCAGGCGAACAAGGGCGAGGGTTCGCGGTAGTGGCCAGCGAAGTTCGGGCTCTGGCACAACGCAGTGCGAATTCGGCCAAAGAAATTAAAGAGCTGATTGATAACTCGGTGCAGAAAGTGCAGGACGGCATGTCGCTGGTGGAAAACACGGAGCACACGATGGGGGCGGTGATTGATAATGCGCACAACGCCGATAGTGTGATTACGGAAATCGCGAGAGCCAGCCTGGAGCAAAGTGAAGGCATTAATCAGATAAACCTGGCGATCGGTCAGATCGATACGACGACGCAGCAGAATGCTGCTCTGGTAGAGGAATCCGCAGCAGCAGCATTATCGCTACAGGAGCAGGCACAAACGCTGGCGAAGACCGTCAGTGTATTCAAGCTGAACAAGTCGGGCACGGAGAAAGGGACGATACGGCGCGAATCAGCAGGAAAAGGGCTGGCGCTGACCGGGTTGCCGGGTACAAAAAACGCGAACGTGTCTGATACCCCAGAATGGGTAACGTTCTGATCAATGATTCATTGCCGATGCAAATAAAAACCGCAGCGACACGATGTCGTACTGCGGTTTTTTTACAGCCCAACACCGGTATCACTGGAGTGTACCGTGGTGGTTAATGATTTTTGCGATCTTGTCAGACCGGATAATTACCCAATGCGCCGATGTTGCGACCATCGCCAGATATCGGCCACTAAAAACAGTATCAGACTGACTCCCATAACGGGCAGGCTAACCATCAATACGCCTGAAATTATCAGCACCAGCAGCCGGAGAGGCACAGCCAATTGTAAGAACGCCGTGGTCAGAGTCTGTGCCGGGTTGCGGGTGGACGTATATGTTGGACGACGTATCCACCACATGCGATATCCCCAGGCAATCAGACAGCAGAGTCCGAGCCCAAAAGCCGCGAGCAACAGTTGGTTGGGCAGGCCGAACAGCACGCCCATGTGAGCGTCAATGCCCCAGCGAGTCAGTTTGGCGGCCAATGGATAGTCAGCAAAACGGACGGTATCCATGACATGGAACGTTGTTGGGTCAACGGCAACCGCATCAACCTGTGTAGGCCATGTTCGATCAATTTCACTAACAGTCCAGGCACGTTGGGGTTTGAGTGATGGCCGAATCTCTATTTTCCCCGCATCAATACCCGCGTCTCTGGCAGCGGCCAGCACGTTATCGAAGGTCTGCGGTGTGACAGAGGAGGGTATCGCAGGCATCGGCATCATGTGATGTTCTGCATGTGGTGACGCTGGCGTGTTCGGCACCGTATCCAGATGGGTATTCACCGACGGGGTTTGCCACCCCAGTACAGCGCGAAGCTGGGCAACATTGTCGCCTGCCCAGCGTGACCAGGTCAGGCCGGTTGCTGAGAAAAAAAGCAATCCAAGCAACAACAGCAAACCAATAGTCGAGTGATTGCGGCGCAATCCCTGACGCAGTCGGACGGGACTTTGACGCCCGCTGGTGGGGCGACGGCGTAAACGGGGCTGCGCTTTGCGGGTCGAGATCCAGATATAACCCCCTCCCAGTGCGGCAATCCATAGCCAGGAAGCCGCCAGTTCGCTGTAATGACGGCCAATATCGCCCAGCAACAGGTTGCGATGTAGATAATCCAGCATGGTGCGAAACGGTAAAATACCGCTGGTGCCGTAGACAGTCAGGGCACCACGGATATCAAGAGATACCGGATCCACAAAAACCGCAAAACTTTCGGAAGGGCCGAGTTCTGGCAGTGAGTACATCACCCGCGTCGTCTGTCCAGCGCCGGGGGCGGGGCGAACGGCGGTCAGCCGGGCATATTGTGCCTTATTACCCAATGCCTGCGCTGCGGCGGTAATCTGTTGCGACAGCAACTGCGGAGTTCCTGTGGTATCGGTAAATAACTGGTGAGAATAGAGTTTTGTTTCAATCTGAGGGGTTAGCACATAGAGCGTACCCGTCAGGGCCGCAATAAAGATGAACGGGCCAACAAATAACCCAATGTAAAAATGCAAACGCATCAATAATGCCTGCACCGCGACGCGTTGAGAGCGAACCAGATTGTCGCGACTCGCATCCTGCACGGGCGACACATCCGTGAGCGTTTCTGCCTGATGGGCATAGGGGGTGGCTGTTTTTGACTCGGACATAACATCTCCGTAATAGCATAAGCCTGCCGCCGACAGCGGATATCACTGCGCTTGTTGGCGGACATGGGTGTTCAACGGCATCTGAAGTCACCTTCTCATTGGTGAACTCGGCCGTAAGTAATGCGGCGTGATGGCACGCTTTATGAACACAGTCGTTTTTATCACCGGGCGATTTATAAGGGGGGCGCGCGCGGTAACGGCGGCAGGAAACGTAGAATATAAGGCGATGAAAATGTAGGGCGAGGTGTCTGCCAGCGGGATAGCCAGACAGCATGGACTGGTTGGAGTGCACCAGATAGTGCCAGCAGCGGTAAATGTGACAGCAGGACACAGTAACCACAGGCTGCATGATCCTCCATCCCCATTTCCCCGTGTGACATCGGGGTGATAGGCGAATGAGCAGAATGCGCAGGGGGCGTAGACATACTGTGGCGTTCATGATGACCCGGCATGGGGGCCATTGCTGACAGTAAAGCGGGATAGGGGGTTTGAACGAGATGGCTATTTCGCAGCGATTGCGAAATGGGCGGAGCCAAAAAGATCATGACAAGGGCCAATATCCCAAGCCAGGCAGGGAGGCGTCGTTGTCTCAGTTCAAACAGGGACATGCGTTACATGCGATGCTCAGAAAAAGGCAGAATGGGCGACACTGTACCCGATCAGTCGGTTAGGGTTAAGAAAATGTTCTTTTTTGATCTCGTTCGGTGAAAAAATTGCGCTCTGTTTTCCATAAATCGCCGTTTAATGCCTGTCGGAGCCAGAAGTTTCTTGCTACTGCCGTCATGTGAGAGGAAAATTTACCCTCGTTTCTCAACGGATGATTCCTAGGCATTTCTGGCGTCATATCCGTTATGGTTTTTCATCTTGAGGACGTGGTTTATCGCTGAAGTAGGTCGATGTTGTCTAAACGGTGACCTATTATGATGAACCATTCTTTTCTCAAGTTGTCGGAAAGCTAACTTATCCATTAATATGGGTTTTAGTTGATTTAGGCACACATACAGGGGGAGATGTGCTGGTTAATAAATTTAGGGTTAAGCAGCGTGTTGCTAATCTTCGCTGGGTTTCAGCGGCGGTCATGTTGTCTCTGACATCATTGCACGCCTGGGCTTTTTCCATTGATGATGTGGCGCAAAAGGCGGAAAAGCTGGCTGAAAAGGGTTATGAAGCGCCAAAGAGCAATCTTCCAGCCCAGTTTCGTGACATGAAATTTGCCGATTATCAGCAAATTCGCTTCAACCAGGACAAATCCTACTGGAATTCAGACCCAACGCCTTTCAAACTGCAGTTCTACCATCAAGGTATGTATTTTGACATTCCGGTCAAAATCAACGAAGTGACTGCCACTGAAGTCAACGAAATCAAATATTCTACGGATTACTTCGATTTTGGCTCGGTCAACCATGACCCGGCAACCGTGAAAGATCTGGGCTTTGCTGGCTTCAAGGTGCTTTACCCAATCAATAAAGCGGATAAGAACGATGAAATCCTCAGCATGCTGGGGGCGAGTTATTTCCGTATCGTTGGTAAAGGGCAGGTGTATGGTTTGTCTGCCCGCGGGTTGGCTATCGACACGGCATTGCCTTCCGGTGAAGAATTCCCGCGTTTTCGCGAATTCTGGATTGAGCATCCGAAACCGGAAGACAAGCATCTGGTGATCTATGCGTTGCTGGATTCTCCGCGTTCTGTTGGTGCCTACCGGTTTGTGCTTTATCCGGGCAGTGACAGCATGATGGACGTGGAAGCCAAAATCTATCTGCGTGACAAAGTGGGTAAATTGGGCGTAGCGCCGTTGACCAGTATGTTCCTGTTTGGGCCAAACCAGCCATCGCCGACGCTGAACTACCGCCCGGCGCTGCATGATTCCGATGGTCTGTCGATTCATGCCGGTAATGGTGAGTGGATCTGGCGTCCGCTGAATAATCCCAAACACTTGTCGGTCAGCACTTATACCATTGAAAACCCGAAAGGCTTTGGTCTGCTGCAAC
Organism: Dickeya zeae NCPPB 2538; assembly: GCF_000406165.1. NCBI lineage: Bacteria > Pseudomonadati > Pseudomonadota > Gammaproteobacteria > Enterobacterales > Pectobacteriaceae > Dickeya > Dickeya zeae. The sequence continues at coordinate 1,593,773 of NZ_CM001977.1, forward strand.
GTGGCCGTAACTTCTCCGGTTATGAAGACTTGGACGACCGTTATGACCTGCGTCCAAGCGGTTGGGTTGAAACCAAAGGCGACTGGGGTAAAGGCAAAGTTGAATTGGTAGAAATTCCGACTGCGGATGAAACCAATGACAATATTGTGGCTTTCTGGACACCGGAAAACCTGCCAGAAAAAGGCAAGCCGCTGGAAATGAAGTACCGCCTGCATTTCACCCGGGATGAAGAAGCACTGCATTCGCCGGAACAGGCTTATGTCATGCAAACCATGCGTTCGACGGGTGATGTGAAACAGTCTAACCTGATTCGTCAGCCGGATGGCACCATCGCATTCCTGGTTGATTTTGCCGGCGGCAAAATGAAGGATCTGGATCCGAATACGCCGGTCGCGTCGCAGGCCAGTATTGGCGACAACGGCGAAATTGTGGAAAACAGTGTTCGCTATAATCCGGTAACACATGGCTGGCGTCTGACACTGCGTCTGAAAGTGAAGGACAACAAGCAGCCGACGGAAATGCGAGCAGCGTTGGTCAATGGTGATACCACATTGACTGAAACCTGGAGCTATCAGCTGCCTGCTAATGAATAAATCAACTGCTTCCCTCGAGTATATCGAGAAATTACCTCTGCCTGCCGGGCAGGCAGAGGCCCTTCGTGAGACGCTGTCTTCGTCTCAGGATCTGTCTTCCTTGCATCAGTCACTGTCTGACGGTTCTGCTGTCAATATGCAGTCGCCGGACGATGTTCCGTTGGTTTCTGTGTCGCGCCGTCTGGAAATGGCGTGGGAAGATGGGCTCAATGGCGGTAAGCAACTGGGCAAAGATCGTGAAGGTCGTACCGCATTGCAGGCTATGCCGCGTATTACCCGCGCTTCCATGTTCCCCGATGCCTGGCAGACGAACCCAATGGTACGCTGGTGGGATACCTTCAAAGGCCGCACCAAACCTCCTCGTCATCAGTACAAAACGGCAGAGGAAAACGAAGCGGAAAACCGCTGGCGTAAGGTGGGAACGCTGCGTCGTTATATTCTGCTGGTGTTGACCCTGTTTCAAACCGCGATTGCTACCTGGTATATGAAGACTATTCTTCCTTATCAGGGGTGGGCCTTGATCGATCCGTTTGCGATGGTCCATCAGGATGTCTGGCGCACCATCATGCAATTGCTGCCTTATGTGCTGCAAAGCGGAATATTGATCCTGTTTGCGATACTGTTCTGCTGGGTCTCCGCCGGTTTCTGGACGGCGCTGATGGGCTTCCTGCAGTTGCTGATCGGTAAGGATAAATACAGTATCTCATCGACAGTCACCGGGAATGAGCCGTTGAACCCGGCGCATCGCACGGCATTGATTATGCCTATCTGTAATGAAGACGTAGAACGCGTTTTCGCAGGTCTGCGGGCGACCTATGAGTCGGTGGCGGCTACCGGTGATCTGGATCATTTTGATATTTATGTCCTCAGTGACAGTAATGATCCGGATATTTGCATCGCGGAACAAAAAGCGTGGATGGATTTGTGCCGCGAAGTCGACGGTGCGGGTCGTATCTTCTATCGTCGCCGTCGTCGTCGTGTGAAGCGTAAGAGTGGCAACATCGATGACTTCTGCCGTCGTTGGGGCAGCCAGTACAGCTATATGGTGGTGCTGGATGCGGACAGCGTGATGAGCGGGGAGTGCTTAACATCACTGGTTCGCTTGATGGAAGCCAATCCAAACGCCGGGATTATCCAGTCTGCGCCGCGTGCATCGGGTATGGATACGCTGTATGCCCGCTGCCAGCAGTTTGCTACCCGTGTTTATGGGCCGCTGTTCACTGCCGGTCTGCATTTCTGGCAGTTAGGTGAATCCCATTATTGGGGGCATAACGCCATCATCCGGTTGAAACCTTTCATAGAGCATTGTGCGTTGGCGCCGTTGCCAGGTGAAGGGTCTTTTGCCGGCTCTATCCTGTCGCATGACTTTGTCGAAGCTGCGCTGATGCGTCGTGCCGGGTGGGGCGTATGGATAGCCTATGATTTACCGGGCAGTTATGAAGAATTACCGCCTAACCTGCTGGACGAATTGAAACGCGATCGTCGCTGGTGCCACGGCAACTTGATGAATTTCCGCCTGTTTCTGGTCAAAGGCATGCACCCGGTACACCGTGCGGTATTTTTGACGGGGGTGATGTCTTACCTGTCTGCGCCGCTGTGGTTCATGTTCCTGGCGCTTTCTACAGCATTGCAGGTGGTACATACGCTGATGGAGCCGCAGTATTTCCTGCAGCCCCGTCAATTATTCCCGGTGTGGCCGCAGTGGCGTCCGGAACTGGCGATAGCGTTGTTCTCAACAACACTGGTGTTGCTGTTCCTGCCCAAGCTGCTGAGTGTCATTCTGGTCTGTGCCAAGGGGGCTAAGGCGTATGGTGGTTCGATAAGGTTGTGTACTTCACTGCTGATTGAAATGCTGTTTTCCGTCTTACTGGCGCCGGTGCGTATGTTGTTCCATACCGTATTTGTGGTCAGCGCATTTCTGGGGTGGTCAGTACAATGGAAATCGCCACAGCGTGATGATGACGCAACGCCCTGGAGCGAGGCTTTCGCCCGCCATGGCTCTCAGTTGCTACTGGGTTTGGTATGGGCTGGCGGCATGGCATGGCTGGATTTGCGCTTCCTGTGGTGGCTCGGACCTATCGTCTTCTCGTTGATTCTGTCACCGCTGGTTTCTGTATTGTCCAGTCGTGCCAACCTTGGTCTGGCGTGCAAACGTGGTAAGTTTTTACTTATTCCGGAAGAGTCCAACCCACCGCGAGAGCTGGTGGCGACCGACGAGTACTTCCGCCGCAATCGTGAGCGCAAGCTGGAGCATGGTTTTATGCATGCGGTGTTTGATCCGTCAGTCAATGCGTTAGCCAGTGCCATGGCAACAGCACGTCACTGCCTGAGTAAGCCGATTGAGGATATGCGTGAACAGCGCGTGAATGACGCACTGCACCGTAACCCTCAGGAGGTTGATGGCAATTTGCGTCTGGCGTTGATTAGCGATCCGGTGACATTGGCTCGCTTACATCATCGGGTCTGGAGTCAGGCGGATGCGTACAGTAACTGGCGAAACCATTACCAGACGCTTGCTGCGCCGGTGATTAAAAGCGAATAAACTTGCGTAAGTCAGTGAAAAAGCAACGGCCAGTCCGTTGCTTTTTTTATGCCCATCGTATGTCCGAACGTGATGTTTTCAGCGTCATTCCGCTTCGGATATCGGTTCCCGGTTTGATTTACGGCGCAAAGAGAGCCAGGAGTAAAATGCGTTGATCATCACAACGCTGGCCGTTACCAGGAATACGGCTCTGAACCCAAAACTTGCAGAGACGCTGGCACCTAACAAAGGACCCGTCACATTGCCGACATCGCGGAATGACTGGTTATAGCTGAATATCCGCCCGGCGACCTGGTGAGAGGAGTGATAGATAAGTAGTGTTTGCACCGCAGGCAGTAATGCGCCATCAGCCGCACCCAGCAGGAAACGTAATGCCGCCAGTTGCCAGGGCGATTGCACGAACGCCATGGGGATCAGCAACAAGACCGACAATATCAGCATGGCTACCAGAATCCGCTCCGGACCAATCTTGTCGCCAAGTTTTCCCAACCGGGGGGCGCTCAGGAGTGCTGAAACCCCCGGAATAGCCGCAATCGCGCCACTGATAAACGCCAGATTGTCGGTCTGGCCTGCCAGTTCTCGTACATACAGGGTCAGTATCGGCGCAACAGAGCCGGTTGCTACCTGAATGATCAGAGTGGTGACGAACAGGCTCATCACCAGCTGAGGGTTTTTCAGTGAAACCATGACCTGGTGCCCGCTGAGCATGTCTTTTTTCCTGACAGGCTCAATGCGTTCTCGAATGAAAAAGAAGGTAACCAGAAAGCAGATAAACAGCACCACAGCAGTAATGAAGAATACGGGGCGTAAACCGAAGGTATCGGCCAGATACCCTCCGAGTAGCGGGCCAAGCAGCGCACCACCGACCGCGCCGGTAGACAAGGTTCCCAGTGCCCAGCCACTGCGATTACGGGGCACTTGTGTGGCGATCAACGCATTGGCATTCGGCACAAATCCGCCCAAAACACCCAATGCGGCTCTGAGTAACAAAAACTGCCAGATATTCTGCACCAGGCCCATTAGCGCCATCACTATCGCCATCCCCAGAGCAGAGCGTAATAACATCAATTTTCGCCCTTTGCGATCGGCAAGACGCCCCCAGAAGGGGGATGCGACGGCTGAAAATAGAAACGTGATGCTGAACACTACACCTGACCAGAGATTTAACGCCTCATGGCCCTGTATACCCAGTTGTTCGACGTAAAGTGAAAGAAAAGGCATGACCAAACTGAAGGCCGCCCCGGTAAAGAAACATCCCAACCAGGCAATGTAGAGGTTGCGTTTCCAGTCAATCGGAGCGGTATCGTCCATCGTGTTTCCCTGGCTGGTCGTAGCCAGCACGTGATTTAAAAAGCGCTCAATAGAGCGAAGGTTCCCCGTCAGGGCGTGTTTTAAAACGGCGATGCAGCCACATGTATTGGTCCGGTGCCAGCAGAATATTTTCTTCAACCAGCCTATTCATCCAGGCAGCGGTGGTGGCCTCATTTTCCAATGGGATATCCAGTTGGGCAGGACGAATGAGCAGTTCATAACCCTTGCCATCCGGCAAACGGCGGGGGACGAACGGCACAATAGCTGGTTTTGCCGCACGGGCTAGCATATAACTACCAACCGTTGTTGCGGCATGTTTAACAGCAAATAAAGGAACAAACACGCTACTGCGTGGACCATAGTCATGATCGGGGGCGTACCAGATAATCTCGCCTTGCTTGAGCGCACGGATCATGCCTTTTACGTCTTTTCGGTCCAACATGGATTTGTTAGAGCGCATTCTTCCCCAGGTTTGCAGCCAGTCGATCAGTTTGTTGTCGTTAGGTCGATAAACACCGATGCCGGCGTTTTGTATGCCAAAGATACGGGCCCCTAATTCCAGGGTAAGGAAATGCAGGCCAATCAGTAACACACCGCGCTGTTGTTCTCGCAGCGGTCGCATGTGTTCTAGTCCGGTTACCGTAAACCAGCGCTCCACCCGCCAGTCTGGCCAAAACCAGGCCATACCGGTTTCCATGACGCCCATTCCGACGGATTCAAAATTTTTCTTAACCAACGTCTCCCGTTCCTCCGTCGGCATATCCGGGAAGCAAAGCTGCAAATTCCGATGAGTGATCGCGACGCGGCGTTTCAGTATGCGCATTGACAGCCTTCCCAACCCAGTGCCGATGCGATAGATGAGAGGATAGGGTAACAGTACCAACAGATAGAGTAGCGCGATACCTGTCCAGGTCGGCCAGTAGCGTGGGTGTAGCAGCGAGCGATTGAAGGCGGGGATTTGAGTCATAGCGTTAGTATTAAAAAACGGCGAATAATACGCCGACGGTTAATGGAGTTATTTGCGTTTTCCAACAGAGCAGCCAAAGGCAACGTTTTTGAGAAGAAAACACGTGTGTGTTTTTATCCGCAAATTCAACACGGTATTTATCATAGCATCTGTGAAATACAGGTTTTAACGTTTGATGACATTAGGGCGGGAGTCAACATTGCGCCAGCGATCCCCGCACGGTGACGGCGGGGATTATTGGCTGTCAGGAGGTGAACAATCCTTTGGCGTAGTGAGGCTCACAGCGCCAGAACTGAGGCGGTACGGTGACGTTTTCTTTCAGTCGGATCGCGGCATGCCATGGCCAGCGAGGATTAAACAACATGGCACGGGCAAGGGCTACCGCGTCCGCTTCTTCGGTCGCAAGAATAGCTTCCGCCTGCTCAGGCTCCGTAATCAACCCGACGGCAATCGTCACCAGCCCCGTTTCCTGACGAATCTTTTGTGCGAAAGGCACCTGATAGTTGGGAGCAGGCTGGATGTGTTGCAACGGCGATAGTCCACCGCTGGAAACATGAATATAGTCACATCCCAGTTGACTCAGCACGTGACCAAGCTCAATGGACTGTGCCAAATCCCAGCCGCCTTCAACGGCATCCGTGGCGGAAATGCGAACACCGACTGCTTTATGCGGTGGAAACACCTCTCGTACCGCCATATAAACCTCACGCAGTAACCGTATCCGATTGGTCAGTGAACCACCGTATTCGTCGTCACGCTGGTTGGATAGCGGCGAGAGAAACTGGTGCAACAGATAACCGTGTGCCGCATGGATCTCTATCAAATCGAATCCCAGTCGGTCTGCCCGTTTGGCTGAGGCGGCAAAGGCATCAATCAGGTTTTTGATTTGATCATGGCTCATGGCGACCGGCACGGTGTCATCAGGGGCATAAGGCAATGCCGAGGGCGCGACGGTTTGCCAGCCACCTTGTGTGGGAGACAGGAAGGCCCTGTTAGCCCAAGGGGCATCGGTTGAGGCCTTTCGGCCAGCATGGCCGAGCTGAATACCCAACGGGATAGTGGAGTGCTGACGGATTCCCCGGATGACGGGTGCTAAAGCACGTTCGGTATCGTCATCCCACAGGCCGAGATCGTGTGGTGAGATGCGTCCTTCCGGTGCCACGGCGGTGGCTTCAAGAATCAGTAAGCCCGCGCCGGAATGCGACAACGTGCCCAGGTGCATCATGTGCCACTCTGTGGCTTTGCCGTCTTTTGCGGAGTACTGACACATGGGTGCGATGATAATACGGTTTGGTAGCGTCAGGTTTCCCAGTGCCAATGGACTGAACAGCTTGCTCATGAAGATAAACCCTCATCTAAGATAAATTCAGCACACCATGCCAGAGTGGCTGCTGTGTCTGAACTACGGATTTCACATTCCGATATCCCCGTCGTTCACTGACAGCATGCTGTCCCTCCTGTATGATGCGACGGAAATTTATTGGTTACGCAACATCGCGTTCATATCATCTTAACGCCATTCACCTCAATAAAAACAGGACAGTACACCATGCCAGTGTTACATAACCGTGTTTCCAATGAGGAACTGAAAGCGCGCATGCTCGCTGAAGCCGAGCCGCGAACGACAGTGTCCTTTTACAAGTATTTCCAACTAGATGAGCCACAGGCTTTTCGTGACGCACTGTATGTCGCGTTTGAGCAGGCTCGGGTATTCGGCCGCGTCTATATCGCCAGCGAGGGGATCAATGCGCAGATAAGCGTCCCTGCCAGTCGGTTTGAGGATTTTCGTACCGCGTTGTATGGCGCGCATCCGGCATTAAACGGCGTTCGTTTGAATATTGCACTGGAAGATGACGGTAAGTCATTTTGGGTATTACGCATGAAAGTGCGGGATCGCATTGTTGCCGATGGGATTGACGACGCCAGTTTCGATCCAACACGGGTAGGGCAGTACCTCAAGGCGGAAGAGGTTAACCGGATGGCCGATGACCCCGACACCTTGTTCGTGGATATGCGTAATCATTACGAATATGAGGTTGGCCATTTTGAAAACGCGCTCGAAGTGCCTTCCGATACATTTCGTGAGCAATTGCCGATGGCCGTCGATATGCTTGCAGAAGCACGTGATAAGAATATCGTGATGTACTGCACCGGCGGGATTCGCTGCGAAAAAGCCAGTGCTTATATGCTTCATCATGGCTTCAGGAATGTTTACCATGTTGAAGGCGGCATTATTGAATATGTCCGTCAGGCTAAATCCCGCGGGTTACCACTGAAGTTTATCGGCAAGAATTTCGTGTTTGACGAACGGATGGGGGAGCGGGTATCCGATGATGTGATTGCGCATTGTCATCAATGTGGGGAGCCTTGTGATACTCACGTCAATTGCAAAAATCAGGGATGCCATTTGTTGTTCATCCAATGCCCGACATGCGCAGAAAAATATGCGGGTTGCTGTAGCAGCGCGTGTCAGGAAGAAACACGGTTGCCGCTTGAAGAGCAGCGTCTGCGTCGCAAGAATCGTGAAATCAGCATGAAGATTTTTAACAAATCGAAAGGGTTGCTGAACACCACATTGGGGATTCCAGCACCGGAAAAAGAACCCAGAAAAGACAAATAATCAGAGTGAAAATAAGTGCAGGGCCTGTAAGAGCCCTGCATTAGCGATTATTTCTGACGAACACCTTCGATAGAGATAATCAGTTCTACTTCCTGAGACGCTGGGCCAAGATCGGTTGTGATATTGAAATCTTTTAGCGCCAGTTTACCTTTCGCCTCAAAACCAGCACGGTACCCGCCCCATGGGTCATCACCTTTGCCCATCAGTTTGGCATCCAGCGTTAAGGGTTTGGTGACACCGTGTAATGTCAAATTACCGGTGATTTTTAATATATCCCCATCTTTCTGAACGCCGGTTGAGACAAATGTTGACTGAGGGTATTTGTCAGCATTTAACAATTCAGCACTACGAATGTGTTTGTCGCGCTCTGCCTGATTGGTATCCACACTGTTGGTATTAACTGTCACGTTCACTTTATCCGCTGCGGGGTTATTTTCGTCGAACGTAAATGTCCCGTCGAAGTCTTTGAATGAACCGTAAATCCAGCTATATCCCAGATGTTGAATCCGAAATTGAATAAACGCATGTTGCTCTTTCTTGTCAATTTGATAATCGGCAGCAGAAGCCGGGCCGGTCCAGGAGAACAGTGATGCCAGGGTGACACCCAGCAGAAGCATTTTTTTCAGCATTGGTATTTTTCCTTAAATTCCAAAATGAATTAATCAACATGTCGACCAGACATGCGTTTTAGCGTTACATCACGATCAATAAAATGATGTTTTAGTGCCGCGAGTGCATGTAAAACCGATAAAACGACAACCGACCAGGCAAGATATAAGTGAATCTTGCCAGCAGTATCAGCCTGGTTTTGAATACCACTTAGCGTCGCAGGGACGGAGAACCAGCCAAAAACAGAAATAGCCTGACCTTCAGCCGTGGAAATCAGATAGCCACTAATAAGAATACTAAATAACAGTAAATACAGAAAGATATGCGCTGCCGTAGCACCGACACGGGTTAACGTTGAATAGCTTGAAAGCGCTGGAGGCGGTGGGGAAAGCCAGCGCCATATAACGCGGAAAAACAGGGTCAGAAACAGCAGTATGCCTATCCCCTTGTGTATTTCCGGTGCGTTGTGATACCAGGGGTTGTAATATCCCAGTGTGACCATCCACAGTCCTAAGGCAAACATACCATACACTGTTATGGCACTGACCCAGTGCAGGAGTACACTGATATATCCATATCGGGTTGATGTATTACGCCAAACCATTATTGAAATCCTTATCATTTACTGGCAACTGTTACAGGAACATAACTATACGGAATCGTAAAATCAATATAAAAATAGCATATTCAAATCAGCTGGATAATATTTCAGTGTTTTTGAATGTGTGTTTGTATTTTATTCAAATGGGTTGCTTGAGTGTGGTTTGTTATTTTTATGATTTTTTATTTTTTAATAAATAAATTGGATTTATCTTAAAATACATTATTTATTTTCTGGTTGTTTTATTTTGATTTTTCTCTTAACAAAGAAATAAGAGAATAAATTATTGGTCTGGTGATGATAACGGTAGGACACCGCTCAGGGAGCGGTGTCCGGATGGTGAAAAATAGTGGTGAATGATGATAAATATAAAAAGTGTTAATGCTTAAGGTAGTCAATCAGTTGGCAGTCTTTTGATTCAATTTTGGCAATGCCAGCCTCCAGGATAGAGATGAGCTGTTTTGCCACATCGGTGGTCAACCATAATGTGCGATCGACCTGGGCTTCGTCCGGCGCCTGGTCCTCCATAGCGAGGTAATGCAGACGGATCATCATCGCGTCATAACTGTCAACGGTACTGATATCCCAACCCACAAGCGGGTGCGTTTGAATAATCTCATTTTTTCTGTCCATAAATACCCCTTATTGACTAGTTACTACCGTGAGTGACTAAACGAGGTTTAAGACGGCTCTTGTAGCTGAGCAATATCAGTATATCTCTGTCGGATTCATTTATGGAAATTAAATGTAAAAAAAACTCAAGTGGATGTTTCGATTAATTATCCAGCAGAATGAGGGGAATGAATTGAACAAAAATAGTACAGTGCGTTAATGTAAGATGGCAATGCATCACCACATCTTTAGCGAAAAAAAGAAAGGCCGGACGAGATGTCTGGCCGTTGGGTAACCAGTGCGAATAGAAAAAAGGTATTACTCGCTCTGAACAAACCAGTCCTCAGCGCTTTCCCAGGTTTCCTGCAGGATTTCCGATATTTTCTCTTTGTCGTCTTTACTGCCGCCAAAAATGCTCAGGTTATTCGAGGCGGCATAACGGATGCTCACCGGGGTATCCGGGTAAATGTCATGAACCCGGTGGCTAAGCTCATGGGTTAATGCTTCAAGTGCGCCAGTAGGCAGTAGGGTGGTTTTTGCAATAGTCAGTTCAATACGCATGGTTGCCTCCTTTTTACTGTGATTTTATACAGCAAAAAGAAAAAGGCAACAACATGGATAAAAAATAACAACATGGATGAAAATGTAACGCGCGGCCTTCACATGACCGCGCGCCGCCCGCTATCAGACGACAGACCAGTTCAGGCTCTGTCCTGCAAGGAATGGAATAATGCATTCTTCACCTGTCACGATCTCTTCGGGAAATTGCACCGGCTGGCGGTGTAATTCCAGAGTATCTTCATTGACGGGCAATCCATAAAAACGCGGGCCATTCAATGAGCAGAATGCTTCCAGTTTATCCAGCGCATTCAACTCCTCAAATACCGTGGCGTAAGCGCTTAATGAAGCCTGAGCGTTGAAAACACCAGCACAACCGCAGGAGGACTCTTTACGGTGTTTCGCGTGGGGGGCGGAGTCTGTGCCAAGGAAAAACTTCTCACTGCCTGAGGCAACGGCTTCACGTAATGCCTGTTGGTGAATGTTACGTTTAAGTATGGGCAGGCAGTACAAATGTGGGCGGATACCACCGACCAGCATATGGTTACGGTTAAACATCAGATGCTGTGGGGTAATGGTGGCAGCGACGAAGCGATCGGCTGCTTGCACATACTGGGCGGCTTCGCGGGTGGTGATATGCTCAAACACCACCTTCAGTTCTGGGAAGTGCTGGCGCAGCGGCTCCATGATTTGCTCGATAAAGCGGGCTTCGCGATCGAAGATATCGACTTGTGGGTCGGTGACCTCACCATGAACCAATAGCGGCATACCCAGTTTCTGCATCGATTCCAGTATGGGGTAGATGGTTTTGATATCGGATACACCATGGCTGGAGTTAGTGGTGGCATGAGCCGGGTAAAGTTTAGCGGCAGTAAAAACGCCTTGCTGGTAGCCGGAGATAATTTCGTTTTTATCCAGTGATTCTGTCAAATAACAGGTCATCAGTGGCTGGAAGGTGTCGCCAGCCGGTACGGCAGACAAAATCCGTTGCCGGTACGCCTCTGCCTGGGCGACGCTGGTAATGGGCGGTGTCAGATTCGGCATGACAATAGCTCGGGCGAACAGGCGGCTGGTGTAAGGCAGCACGGCTTTGAGCATCTCGTCATCACGCAGATGAAGGTGCCAGTCGTCAGGGCGACGAATCTTCAAAATAGTCGGCAAAGGGGTCATGAAACGCTCCGCGGTCAGTAAATAACGCCCCTGAAGCAGGGGGAAATACGGCGGGGAATAAGCATAAGCGGAAAGTGTAGTGAATGCATCCGTTCGTTGTGAAAAGGTTGAAATTAGCTTGTTATTGGCGTTTTATGGGTGAATATTCAATCTGTTGCTATATCAATGGAGTATTGTGATGGAAATTCGTATCGTTGCCAGTGTTCAGGCCAAGCCGGAATTTATCAATGAGGTTGCCGCTGCGGTTCGTCAGGTGGTTGCACCGAGCCGTCAGGAAGAGGGAAATTTGCAGTATGAACTGCATGAAGAGTTGAACAAAAGCGGCTCATTCGTCTTTTTTGAGCGCTGGAAGAGTCAGCAGGCCATCAGTGAACATGAGCAGACCGCGCATTTCCGTGCGCTTGTCGCGCAGTTGGAAGGCAAAGTAGAGAGTATGGATATTAAATTATTGCAGCCAGTAGCATAAAAAAATGCCCGTCATACAGACGGGCATCGAATCACCATCAGCACCTGCATTAGCAGGTGCTTTTTTCTGTTATTCCACAGGACGCGTTGCCGGAGCACTGGCCTGATTAACGGCAGAGTGACCGCCAGCAGAGCCTTTGCCTGTGAACTCAAACGCCGGACGTTGCCAGTCGCTGACACGCGGTGCATCCGGAATATAAGCCGGTGCTGGTGCTCGCGTCATTGGTGCCGTGGCGTGATGCTGGTAAGGTTGTACCGCCACGGTGGTATCAACGGGTGCTGGAGCAGACACTGGTTCCTGAGCCACAGAGGCTGGTGTCACGTCCACAGGCGCATGCATCACCGGCGCTTGTTCGGTCGGTTGAGCATCAACGGATTCATCACCGCTGCTGGTTGTTGTGGCGTTATCGGCAACGACGGTAGCAGGCGCTTCTTCAGCGCGTTCTGCAACATGTGTAACCGGTTCTTCAACCTGTGGCTCCACAACCGGTGATGTCGGCTCTTGTACTTCTAAAGGCGCTGTAGCCGCCTGCTGTACAGTGCTTTCAACAGGTTGAGTGGCTTCGACTGAGGCAATATCCTGCTGCGTCGATGACAGTATCGGTGCAGCGGTCGGATTCTCCTCAACCGGGGTGCTGGCAGGCGTTGTATCCAGAGCGCTAGTGATATCAGTTGTAGTGACATCAGGTAACGCTGTCAGGGCAGTTGCCAGAACCGGTGCGGCAGACAGTTGCTCATCGGTAACCGTGTTCAGCTCTTCTACACGTTCTGGTTGCTGTGGTTGCGCAACCGGATAGTGTACCCAGACTTTACCTGAAGCCATTTCCGGTGAAGCAGACGCTTGTGCCAACGGCATCGGCGACTGTGTAGGGTAACGCTCATCGCGGTAACGGCGACGACGCTGACCACTGACGCGCAGATGGCGAGGTGAGCGGCGAGAACGACGTGGCAGACCGTTTTCACGGTTATTCTCGGTTGTTACCTCGTTTTCCGTATCGGTCACATCAGCGGCTGAGGTCGCTGACTCCGGCGCTTTCTCTACCGGTGATTCCTGCACGTAGGATACCGCCAGAGGCAACGCGTCAACATTCTCTACTGTGGTCTCTCCAGCAGCGCTGCCGTCTTCCACCCTCACTTTCTGGGTCAACTGACGGCGTTGACGACGCGGCATTACTTGCGCCGGTTTTTCCTGTTCGGCGGCAATAGTGTCTTCTGCTTCGACGGCGGCCGTATTCAGTTCTTTAACGTCATTCTGTGCCTGACGTTTTTCTTCCTGACGGCGACGTTGGCGTTCAGCACGTTGCTCACGACGTTGTTCGTCACGTACCGCCTTATCCTGCGCAGATGTTTCTGTTACCTCGGTGGTATCGGCGTCGGCATTTTGTTGCTGTGCACGCTTGTTACGGCGTTGCTCATCACGTTCGCCTCGTTCGCCTCGTTCGCCACGTTCACGCGGTTCGCGATTATCACGGGTACGATCACGTCGGCCAGACTGACGGCGATTGTTTCGACGATCCTGCTTCTGTTCCTGATCGTCAGACTCGGTTTTCGCTGCCTCAACCGGTTTATCTTTAGCGGTGTCATCAGAGGAAGAGAACATCCCTTTCAGCGCACCAATAAATCGGCCAAATAACCCGCGTTCGGAAGCGGCTGGTTTTTCCACGCTCGGGGCCGGGGTGACTGGAGTGGGCTGGGCTTCATCCGGTGGAATATCCGTCATGGTGAAGGAGGCCAGCGCCGGTTGCTCCGGTGCCCGACGCTCAGAAACCTGTTCTTCCGTTGCCTGCTGGGATTCTGCTTCCAGCAGTTGAGGCAACATGTAGCTCAGGGCCTGTCTTTCTTCACCTTTACGGATGCGCAGTACGGCGTAGTGCGGGGTTTCCATACCGTCGTGCGGGACGATAATGGCGCGTACGCCGCCCTGGCGTTTTTCAATCGCGTTGACGGCCTCACGTTTTTCGTTGAGCAGATAAGACGCGATAGGCACCGGTACAATCGCATGTACCTCTTTGGTGTTTTCTTTCAGTGCCTCTTCTTCAATCAATCGCAGGATAGACAGCGACAGCGATTCGTTGTCACGAATCGTACCGGTGCCGCTACAGCGAGGGCAGACATGATGGCTGGATTCACCCAGTGAAGGGCTCAGACGCTGACGAGACATCTCCAGCAAACCAAAGCGTGAAATGCGACCAATCTGAATACGGGCGCGGTCCTGGCGGACGGCTTCACGCAGGCGGTTTTCCACTTCGCGTTGATGGCGAACGGGCGTCATGTCGATGAAGTCGATAACGATCAAACCACCCAGGTCGCGCAGACGTAACTGGCGGGCAATTTCATCAGCGGCTTCAAGGTTGGTGTTAAACGCGGTTTCTTCAATATCGCCGCCGCGTGTTGCCCGGGCAGAGTTGATATCGATAGCGGTCAACGCTTCGGTAGTATCGATGACGATAGAGCCGCCAGATGGCAGACGCACTTCACGCTGGAAGGCGGACTCTATCTGCGATTCAATCTGATAATGGCTGAACAGCGGAATTTCACCGGTATACAGCTTTATTTTACTGCTGAAATCCGGACGGCCCAGCGCAGCGATATGCTCTTTGGCCAATTCCAGAATTTTGGGGTTATCGATCAGGATTTCGCCGATATCCGGGCGCAGGTAATCACGAAACGCGCGGACAATCACATTGCTTTCCTGATGAATCAGGAATGGCGCAGGGCGGCCTTCCGCTGCTTTTTTGATAGCCTCCCAGTGTTTCAGACGAAACGCCAGATCCCACTGCAATGCGTCGGCGGATTTACCCACCCCGGCAGTACGGACGATGAGCCCCATGCCGTCTGGCAATTCCAGTGAGCCAAGCGCTTCTTTCAATTCAGTACGGTCATCCCCCTCAATTCGGCGGGAAATGCCGCCAGCGCGGGGGTTATTTGGCATCAGCACCAGATAGCTGCCTGCCAGACTGATGAACGTCGTTAAGGCAGCCCCTTTGTTGCCGCGCTCTTCTTTGTCCACCTGAACGATAACTTCCTGGCCTTCACGGAGCACATCTTTGATATTCGGACGGCCGTGAGCGTTGTAATTGCTGGGGAAGTATTCGCGTGCGATTTCTTTGAGGGGAAGGAAGCCATGTCGCTCTGCGCCATAATCAACAAAAGCGGCTTCAAGGCTGGGTTCAATGCGGGTGATTTTGCCTTTATAAATGTTTGCCTTTTTCTGTTCGTGCCCAGGGCTTTCAATGTCCAAATCGTAGAGCCGCTGACCATCAACCAAGGCAACACGCAACTCTTCCTGCTGAGTTGCGTTAATCAACATTCTTTTCATCGTACTTAACTCGTTATTTTTACTTGCATTATTGATAGAGCTGCGGGTGAACGCGGTGCATGACCGGAGGGGACCGATGGCCTCGTGTCTTATCGCAGGGGCGTCAACCTCACGGTTGTCGCCTGCATAGAGGCGCATGTTTCGGTAGCCTGTATTTCCTGATGGAATACAGCACGTTTACTGCGGGAACAGCTTCTGAAAATAGGTTGCCAGATCTGATTCCATATGCCGGCCAAGCTGCAAACCACAGCTCGCTAACTGCCTGATTATTCAATACGTCTTACGCCATTGCTGCGTTTATGAGTAATCAGACAAATATAATAATTCCGCAATTTCCCTTGTTTCACCGGAAATCAGCACGGAAAGCCAAAGCATTATTCCATTGCTGACACGTCGATAGCAAGGTGACTTTGCCTGTCAATATAAAGTTTATTGTGCTGTTTTTGACCAAACTGATACCTGTTGATGCTGAAACCAGTCGGGCCATGGACAGTAACAATATCTTCATAAGCCAGACTGACAGTTAACCATAGAAAAAGATGTGGCGCTATCGGTGTGTGCTCTTTAGAATCCGCCTCCATGAAAACAGAGAATCCAACCGTACAATTTCTGACGATCTCCGCCGAAGAAGCAGGCCAGCGGATCGACAATTTTTTGCGTACGCAACTTAAAGGCGTACCGAAAAGCATGATTTATCGCATTTTGCGTAAAGGCGAAGTGCGGGTAAATAAAAAGCGCGTGAAGCCAGAATACAAATTACTGGATGGTGATGAAATTCGCATTCCTCCGGTGCGCCAGTCAGAGCGTGAAGAAGCAGCGGTGTCCGCCAGCCTGGATAAAGTCTCCGCGTTGGCAAACTGCATCCTTTATGAGGATGACTACCTGTTGCTGCTGAATAAACCGTCAGGGACAGCGGTGCATGGCGGTAGCGGGCTCAGCTTTGGGGTGATCGAGGGGTTGAGAGCACTGCGTCCTGAAGCCCGCTTTCTGGAACTGGTACATCGTCTGGATCGCGATACCTCCGGGGTGCTGCTGGTGGCCAAGAAGCGTTCGGCGCTGCGTTCATTGCATGAACAACTGCGTGCTAAAGGCATGCAGAAGGACTATCTGGCACTGGTTCGTGGGCAGTGGCAGTCACATTGCAAGTCGGTGCAGGCACCGTTGCTGAAGAATGTGCTGCAAAGCGGCGAGCGTATCGTGCGGGTTAATAGTGAAGGTAAACCGTCGGAAACCTTGTTTAAGGTGGAAGAGCGATTCGATTGCGCCACACTGGTACGTGCCAGCCCGATAACCGGCAGAACCCACCAGATTCGCGTACATACTCAGCATGCCGGTCATCCGATTGCGTTTGATGATCGCTACGGTGATCGTGATTTCGACGCACAACTGGTAGGTACCGGACTAAAACGTTTGTTTCTCCATGCCCAGGCATTGCGTTTCGAACATCCCCATACCGGTGAAACGTTACGCATTGAGGCTCCGCTTGATGCTGGCTTACGTCACTGTCTGCAAGTGTTGCGACAACGGCAAAGTCAGAAATAACACGTGCGTTACTGTGCACGTGTTGCCTGACTGGCAGAGTGCACGCACGCGCTCTGCCGCGAAATCTATCCACCATCATCCCAGTAACGGATTCACGCCTTCTGCGCGTAATAACTCCAGCAGGGTAATGAGCGGTAAGCCGACAAGGGTATTGGGGTCACGCCCTGATAGCCGGTCAAACAAGGTGATGCCAAGCCCCTCGCTTTTAAAGCTGCCTGCACAGTCAAGTGGCTGCTCAATATCAACGTAGCGTTCAATTTCCCGTGTACTGAGTGTACGAAAGTACACGTCAAACGGCTCAACGACCGATTGCAGATGCGCCGTTGCACTGTTGAATAACGCCAGTCCGGTATAAAAGGTGATGCATTGCCCACTGGCTTGTTGTAACTGGCGTATCGCGTTTTCCGACGTGTGCGGCTTTCCGGTAATTGAGTTGCCCATCACACACACCTGGTCGCTGCCAATGATCAGACTATTTGGATAGCGTTCTGCAAGCGATTTTGCCTTACCGATAGCCAGTCGGCGAACCAGTTCGGTGGCGCTTTCTCCGGTATCTGGTGTTTCATCGTAATCAGGTGCGGCGCAGATAAACGTCAACCCCAGTTTTTCAAGCAGGGCCTTGCGATAAATGGATGTAGAGGCGAGTACAATCCGGGACATAAATTTCAACCAGGTCATAGCGTAATCAGGGAAGGCATTTTAAACTGCTTGTCGCTCTGGAAGCGAATTGAGGTGTGCGAAAGTAAATTTGGGTGAAAGCACTGACATCGCCACCTTTTTCTTTGACTCTCCGTCGTTACGACGTTAATATGCGCGCCCTATGCAAAAGGTAAAATTACCCTTAACCCTTGATGCGGTTCGCACTGCTCAAAAACGTTTAGATTATGTTGGTGTCTATACGGCTGAACAGGTGATGCGTGTTGCCGAATCAGTGGTTAGTGTGGACAGTGATGTGAATGCGACGCTGTCATTCAACATTGACAGCCAGCGGCTGGCGGTGATTGATGGACAGGCTGATGTAACGGTGACGTTGCTGTGTCAGCGCTGCGGCAAGACGTTCGAACATCAGGTCCACACCACGTTCTGTTTTAGCCCGGTCATCAGTGATGAACAGGCCGAAGCCTTGCCGGAGGCTTATGAACCTATCGAAGTCAATGAGTTCGGTGAGGTTGATTTGCTGGCGATGGTTGAAGATGAACTTATCCTCTCTTTACCCATTGCGCCGGTGCATGATTCTGAACACTGTGAAGTGTCCGAAGCGGATATGGTGTTTGGTCAGTTGCCCGCTGAGGCGGAAAAACCGAATCCATTTGCCGTATTAGCCAGTTTAAAGCGTAAGTAATTAAGGAGTAAGGTCCATGGCCGTACAACAGAATAAACCTAGCCGTTCCAAACGTGGTATGCGTCGTGCTCACGATGCGCTGACCACTTCCGCTGTATCCGTAGATAAAGTTTCCGGCGAAACTCATCTGCGTCACCACGTCACTGCGGATGGTTACTACCGCGGTCGCAAGGTTGTTGCTAAGTAATTCTTGCGATTTCGCAAGGAAACACTTTGACGCGCCTAACCTTGGCGTTAGATGCAATGGGCGGGGACTTCGGTCCCTGCGTTACAGTGCCTGCTGCATTGCAGGCACTGGATTCTAATCCAGACCTCCATTTGCTGTTGGTCGGCGATCCTTCTGCGCTTACTCCATTACTTGCCAACGTCGATCCCCCTTTATCTTCCCGTCTGGAAATTGTGCCAGCAGAATCGGTGATCGCTGGTGATGCGCGTCCATCCCAGGCTATTCGAGCCAGTAGAGGGACTTCTATGCGTATCGCTCTGGAGTTGATCCGGGAAGGGCGGGCGCAAGCCTGCGTTAGTGCAGGCAATACTGGTGCGCTGATGGGGTTGGCGACGTTACTGATCAAACCGATTGAAGGGATTGATCGTCCGGCATTGATGACGATGTTGCCTCATCAGCAGCACGGGAAGAGCGTCGTATTGGATTTGGGAGCGAATGTTGACTGTGACAGCACGATGCTGGTGCAGTTCGCCGTGATGGGGTCGGTCATGGCGGAAGAAGTACTCGGATTGAAGAATCCGCGTGTGGCGCTGCTGAATATCGGTGAAGAAGAGAGCAAAGGGCTTGCCAGTATCCGTGACGCCGCAGCGCAACTGAAAGCAATGCCTTCGATTAACTATATTGGTTATCTGGAAGGTAACGAATTGCTGACCGGCAAAACGGATGTGATGGTCTGTGACGGCTTCGTAGGTAACGTCACGTTAAAAACTATGGAAGGTGTCGTGCGAATGTTTCTGTCTCTCCTGAAGGGGACGTCCGGTGAGGGAGAAGGTCGGCAAGCACAGCCGTGGTGGTTGAAATTTTTAGGGCGTTTTTTGAAAAGGCGCCTGGCCAGGCGTTTTGGACACCTGAACCCTGACCACTATAACGGTGCATGTCTGTTAGGATTACGTGGAACTGTCATAAAGAGCCACGGCGCTGCGAATC
Source organism: Dickeya zeae NCPPB 2538 (assembly GCF_000406165.1). Taxonomy (NCBI): domain Bacteria; kingdom Pseudomonadati; phylum Pseudomonadota; class Gammaproteobacteria; order Enterobacterales; family Pectobacteriaceae; genus Dickeya; species Dickeya zeae. Next base: position 1,613,177 of record NZ_CM001977.1, read on the forward strand.
AGAATGCGTTTGCCGTAGCGATCGAACAAGCCATGCAGACGGTGCAGCGGCAACTCCCGGAGCGGATTGCGTCGCGACTAAAGGCTGTATTACCCAAGAGTGACTGAGCGTACATGTATACAAAGATTCTCGGAACGGGAAGTTATTTGCCCGAACAAATCAGGACGAATGCTGATTTAGAAAAAATGGTGGATACGTCAGACGAATGGATCGTTACACGTACCGGTATCCGTGAACGCCGCATTGCTGCGCCTGATGAAAGCGTCGCCTCAATGGGGTATCGCGCGGCACAGAGCGCACTGGATATGGCGGGTATCGACCAGAGTCAGGTTGGTTTGCTTATTGTAGCGACGACCTCGTCCAGCCATGCTTTCCCCAGCTCGGCCTGTCAAATCCAGCAAATGCTGGGAATTAAAGATACCATCGCTTTTGATCTCGCTGCCGCCTGTGCAGGGTTTACCTATGCGTTAAGCGTCGCCGATCAGTATGTCAAAAGCGGTGCGGTGGACTACGCGCTGGTCATCGGGTCTGATGCCTTGTCCAGAACGCTTGATCCAGCCGATCGCGGTACGCTGATTCTTTTTGGCGACGCGGCGGGTGCGGTAGTGCTGGGTCGCTCGCAAGAAGCGGGCATCCTGTCCACTCATCTGCATGCTGACGGCCGTTACGGTGAGCTTCTGGCCTTGCCTTATTCGGATCGGCAAGCCCCCGAACCTGCTTATCTGACGATGGCAGGTAACGAAGTATTTAAAGTCGCTGTAACGGAACTGGCCCATATTGTTGAAGAAACGCTGGATGCGTCTGGCCTTGATAAGAGCAAAATCGACTGGCTGGTTCCCCATCAGGCAAACCTGCGCATTATAAGTGCCACCGCCAAAAAATTAGGTATGGGCATGGATAAAGTGGTGGTAACGCTCGATCGCCATGGCAATACGTCCGCGGCTTCCGTGCCTTCAGCGCTTGACGAAGCGGTCCGCGATGGTCGTATCCAGCGCGGTCAGTTGATTCTCTTAGAAGCATTCGGTGGTGGTTTCACCTGGGGTTCAGCGCTGATTCGTTTTTGATTAATCAGGACCTATTACTATGACGAAATTTGCAATGGTATTTCCCGGTCAGGGTTCCCAGTCTGTGGGGATGTTGGCAGAGCTGGCTGAACAGTTTCCGCTTATCAAAGAAACGTTTGACGAGGCTTCCTCCGTACTGGGATATGACCTGTGGCAGCTTTCCCAACAAGGGCCGGCAGAAGAATTGAATAAAACCTGGCAGACCCAGCCTGCGCTGCTGACCGCATCCGTAGCGCTTTGGCGTGTCTGGCAGCAACAGGGTGGCCCACAGCCGACATTAATGGCTGGCCATAGTCTGGGCGAGTATTCCGCGCTGGTGTGCGCAGGGGTACTGGATTTCAAACAGGCGGTTAGCCTGGTTGAACTGCGCGGTAAACTGATGCAGGAAGCGGTACCGGAAGGTACGGGCGCAATGTACGCGATCATCGGTCTCGATAATGACGCGATTGCCACTGCCTGTGCCGACGCGGCGCAAGGTCAGGTTGTTTCGCCGGTGAACTTCAATTCGCCAGGGCAGGTTGTTATCGCCGGTAATAAAGAAGCGGTTGAGCGTGCGGGCGCTGCCTGTAAAGCAGTGGGTGCGAAACGCGCATTGCCATTGCCGGTTAGCGTGCCATCACACTGTGCACTGATGGAGCCCGCAGCCCATAAACTGGCGCAAGCGCTGGAGGCGGTGACGTTCAATGCACCGCAGGTACCGGTGGTCAATAATGTGGATGTGAGTGCGGAATCCGCGCCACAGGCTATCCGCAGCGCACTGGTGCGTCAACTACACAGCCCGGTCCGCTGGACGGAGTGTGTCGAATATATAGCCGCTCAGGGGGTATCAACCCTGGTGGAAGTTGGTCCTGGTAAAGTATTGACCGGGCTGACCAAACGAATCGTCGACAGCCTCACGGCGACGGCGATTAATGATCCTGCTTCCTTATCAGCAGCGCTTGAACAGTAAAAACGGTGAAGATAATGAATTTTGAAGGAAAAGTTGCCCTGGTGACGGGCGCAAGTCGAGGCATTGGCCGTGCGATTGCCGAGATGCTGGCTGCTCGTGGCGCCACCGTGATCGGTACCGCCACCAGTGAGAAAGGGGCGGCGGATATTAGCGAATGGCTGGGGCCGAAAGGCAAAGGCTACGCGTTAAACGTTACGGATAGCGCCTCGATTGAAAGCGTTTTGGCCAGCATCAAAGAAGCGTTCGGCGATATTGATATTCTGGTAAACAATGCCGGTATCACGCGCGATGATCTGATGATGCGCATGAAAGACGATGCCTGGCAGGAAGTGCTGGATACCAACCTGAGTTCGGTTTTCCGCCTGTCAAAAGCTGTGCTACGTGCCATGATGAAAAAACGTTTTGGCCGCATCATTACTGTTGGTTCCGTAATTGGTTCTCGCGGTAACGCGGGGCAGGCTAACTATGCCGCGGCTAAAGCAGGGTTAGTGGGTTTCAGTAAGTCGCTGGCGCAGGAAGTCGCGTCTCGCGGTATTACTGTCAACGTCGTCGCGCCTGGCTTCATTGAAACCGATATGACCCGGGCATTGACCGAGGAACAACGGGCGGGCATTTTGGCGGGTGTTCCTGCCAGCCGTCTGGGTGATCCAAAAGAAATCGCCAGTGCTGTGGCGTTTTTAGCCTCTGATGAGGCGGGCTACATTACCGGTGAAACATTGCATGTCAATGGTGGCATGTATATGATCTGATAAGTAGCACCGTAATTTGCGTTAATTTACAGCGAAAACTGCAAAAAGCACAAAATCTTGGTTTGACCAGTATTGATTTTGTTGCATCTTTTTCAACATTTTATACACTACGAAAACCATCGCGAAAGCGAGTTTTGATAGGAAATTTAAGAGTATGAGCACTATCGAAGAACGCGTTAAGAAAATCATCGTTGAACAGCTGGGTGTTAAGCCGGAAGAAGTCGTGAACAATGCCTCTTTCGTTGATGACCTGGGCGCTGATTCTCTTGACACTGTTGAGCTGGTAATGGCATTGGAAGAAGAATTCGATACCGAGATTCCAGACGAAGAAGCTGAAAAAATCACGACTGTTCAGGCAGCCATCGATTTCATTCAGGCTAATCAGCAGTAATCGAACATATCTAGGCGGTCGTTCGACCGCCTAAGTTTTCTTCTACCTCAGTATCATTTTTTCCCTCCCTGGAGGATCAGCGTGTCTAAGCGTCGAGTAGTTGTGACTGGTCTGGGCATGTTATCTCCTGTCGGCAATACAGTAGCGTCAACCTGGAATGCTCTGCTTGCCGGTCAGAGTGGTATCAGCCTGATTGATCATTTCGATACTAGTGCCTATGCAACGCGTTTTGCTGGCTTAGTAAAGGACTTTAACAGTGAAGACTTCATCTCGCGCAAAGAAGCGCGCAAGATGGATGCCTTTATTCAATACGGAATTGCAGCAGGCATTCAGGCCATGCGGGACTCAGGCCTTGAGGTAACGGAAGCTAATGCGAGTCGTATCGGGGCTGCTATCGGGTCGGGTATTGGTGGGCTGGGGCTGATCGAGGAAAACCATGGCGCATTGGTGCATGGTGGCCCGCGTAAAATCAGTCCGTTCTTTGTGCCGTCTACCATTGTTAACATGGTCGCCGGGCACCTGAGCATCATGTTTGGTCTTCGTGGACCTACCATTTCGATTGCCACCGCATGTACTTCTGGTGTGCATAACATCGGCCACGCTGCGCGTATTATCGCGTATAACGATGCCGATGTTATGTTGGCCGGCGGGGCTGAAAAAGCCAGTACGCCGTTGGGCGTGGGCGGGTTTGGCGCAGCGCGAGCGCTGTCGACCCGCAACGAGAATCCACAGGCTGCGAGCCGTCCGTGGGATAAAGATCGCGATGGCTTCGTGCTGGGCGATGGTGCCGGTGTTCTGGTGCTGGAAGAGTATGAGCATGCCAAAAAACGCGGCGCGAAAATTTACGCCGAGATCGTCGGTTTTGGTATGAGCAGCGACGCCTACCACATGACTTCTCCACCGGAAAACGGTGCCGGAGCCGCTCTGGCAATGGAAAACGCGTTGCGTGATGCAGGCATTACCACCGATAAAGTGGGTTATATCAATGCACACGGTACGTCTACCCCAGCGGGTGACAAGGCCGAAACGCAGGCGGTGAAATCCGTTTTTGGTGCAGATACCCGTGTGTTGGTCAGTTCGACCAAGTCGATGATAGGCCATCTGCTGGGCGCCGCGGGTGCGGTAGAGTCAATCTTCTGTATTCTGGCGTTGCGTGATAATGCCGTTCCACCGACCATCAATCTGGATAACCCTGATGAGGGTTGTGATCTGGATTTTGTGGCGCATGAAGCGCGTCAGGTCGCCAATATGGAATACACCTTGTGTAACTCCTTTGGCTTCGGCGGTACCAACGGTTCTGTGGTGTTCCGAAAAGTCTGATGTAATGCTTTAATAAAGAGCCCGGTTATGCCGGGTTTTTTTTCGTCTGTGCAAAAATAGGAGTATTGCCGCTTGCCGGACACCCCGGCGATTGACAGGCTTGCACTCTGGCCGGGGAGGCGACTATGTGGTGGGTTGACGGAAAGGCGGAACAACAACTGCCGGTATCAGATCGCAGTGTACAATTTGGCGATGGGTGTTTTACTACGGCCAGAGTCGTCGCGGGGCGGGTGGTATGGCTGGATCGACATATTCAGCGGCTTCAGCAGGCGGCGGAAACATTGCTGTTGCCTGAAGTTGACTGGCTGTGTTTGCGCGATGAAATACAACAAGCGGCAGCAGGCCGTGCGGATGGCGTAGTAAAAGTCATCATTAGCCGGGGTCATGGTGGTCGTGGTTACAGCACCGCGGGCTGTCACCAACCGGTGCGGATCGTGATGCAGGCACCTTACCCACAGCATTACGTCAACTGGCGTCAGGATGGCATCCGGCTGGCGCTCAGCCCGGTACCGCTGGCGCAAAATGCGTGGCTGGCGGGTATCAAGCATTTGAACCGACTGGAGCAAGTACTGATTCGCACGCATCTTGAACGCTCCGGTGCTGATGAGGCGCTGGTGCTTGACACCTCCGGGGCGCTGGTGGAATGCTGTGCCGCTAATTTATTCTGGCGTAAGGGATCGCGGGTTTTTACGCCCGATATCTCACTTTGTGGTGTTGACGGTGTGGCGCGTCGACATATTATGGCGCTGTTGCAGCCCTCTGCGTTTGAACTCCATGTGGTGTCGGAGCCTCTGGAAACGTTGGCGGATGCCGATGAAGTGCTGGTGTGTAATGCGCTGATGCCGGTGATACCCGTGAATCAGGCGCACATCTGGCGTTATCGCTCACGAGAGTTATACGACTTTCTGAGCCCTAACTGTGAGTCATGATGGGTTATGAAGAGAACGAAGTGGGGTCTTGGGATTATTGTTCTGTTGGCGGTGGTTGTCTGGAGCGGGTGGCGGCAAATACAACACTTCGCTGCGTCGCCGCTTATCATCAAACAGGAAACCATTTTTACTCTCCCTGCTGGCACGAATCGTGAAGGCTTGAAAGAATTACTGACAGAACAGCATATTATCGACGACAGTCACTGGTTTCCCTGGCTACTACAGTTGGAGCCGGAACTGGCGACGTTTAAAGCCGGAACCTATCGACTGACGCCTGCCATGACCGTGCGCGATATGCTGGCATTGCTGGCCAGTGGCAAGGAAGCACAGTTTTCGCTGCGATTTGTGGAAGGGTCTCGCCTGAAAGACTGGCTGGAAACGCTGAAGTCGGCACCGTATCTGCGGCACACGCTGGATGATAAAACCCCGCAGGAGATTGCCGACGCGATAGGATTGAAAGATAAACCGAACCCTGAAGGGTGGTTTTATCCAGATACCTACCTCCATACCGCTGGGATGAGTGATAAGTCGATTCTGCAGCGGGCGCACCAGCGGATGACCAAAATACTTAATGATGCCTGGACCGCACGGGATGACGGCCTGCCGTATAAAACGTCGGAAGAACTGCTGGTGATGGCGTCATTGATTGAAAAAGAGACCGCCATTAACGAGGAGCGGCCACTGGTGGCGTCGGTGTTTATCAACCGCCTGCGAATAGGGATGCGCTTGCAGACTGACCCAACGGTGATTTACGGCATGGGCGAGAGCTATAACGGCGTGATTACCCGCAGTGCGCTTGAAGCAGCCACACCGTACAATACCTATGTGATTAACGGGCTGCCGCCAACGCCTATCGCCATGCCGGGCAAGGCATCGATTGAAGCGGCAGCGCATCCGGCCAAAACCAGTTATCTCTATTTTGTGGCCGATGGTAAAGGTGGTCATACGTTTACCACGAATCTGAACGATCATAATCGCGCCGTGCAGGCATATCGTTCCGCGCAGGCTGCGGCCGCCGGAAAGGAAAAGAATGAACAGTAAATTTATTGTGATTGAGGGCCTGGAAGGGGCGGGTAAGACCAGTGCTCATGCCGTGGTTGTAGCAACGCTACGTGAGTTTGGCATTGACGATATCGTTTTTACCCGTGAACCCGGCGGTACGCCATTAGCGGAAAAATTGCGTACGCTGATCAAACAGGGTGTGGCAGAAGAAAAGCTCACGGACAAAGCAGAATTGCTGATGTTGTACGCCGCTCGCGTGCAACTGGTGGAGAACGTGATCCGCCCAGCACTAGCGCGTGGTGCCTGGGTGGTTGGCGATCGCCACGACCTCTCGTCCCAGGCTTATCAGGGCGGTGGTCGGGGAATGGACCCTCACTTGATGACGTCATTGCGAGATACGGTGCTGGGCACTTTTCGTCCTGACTTGACGCTTTATCTGGATATCCCACCTGAGCTGGGGCTAAAACGCGCCCGCCAGCGTGGTGAGCTGGATCGCATTGAGCAGGAGTCGCTGACGTTTTTCGAGCGTACGCGAGCCCGCTATCAGCAATTGGCGGCAGCCGACGACAGTATTGTGACGGTGGATGCCTCTCGCGAGCTGGAGCAGGTTAACGCTGATATTCGTCGGGTACTCCGTGACTGGTTGCAGCAGCTGACCGGGCGAGGGGAGTGAGTCGTTGATGGAGTGGTATCCCTGGCTGAATGCCCCTTACCGACAGTTACTGGCGTCGCATCAGGCAAAGCGTGGTCATCATGCGGTGTTGTTGCAGGCTATCGAGGGGATGGGGGAGGCGTCGCTGGCGTATGCCTTCAGTCGATGGCTGCTGTGCCAGCAGCCGGAGGGGGCTAAAAGTTGCGGACGTTGCCACTCTTGTGAATTGATGAGCGCGGGAACCCACCCTGACTGGCACACCCTCAGCCCCGAGAAAGGGAAACACAGTCTGGGGGTTGACGCGGTGCGTGACGCACTGGAGCCGGTGTACCAGCGTTCGCGGCAGGGAGGGGCCAAGGTAGTTTGGCTACCCTTGGCGGAAAGCCTGACTGAAGCGGCAGCCAACGCGTTGCTGAAAACGCTGGAGGAGCCGCCAGCACACACCTATTTCCTGTTGGGGTGCCGGGCACCGGGTCAGTTACTGGCGACGTTGCGCAGCCGCTGTTTGCATTTATATCTGGATGTGCCGACTGAGGTACAAGGAATGCAGTGGCTGCGTACGCGCGGATACGCTGATGAAATTGCATTACAGACCGCATTGAGGTTGTCGGCAGGGGCACCGCTGGCAGCGGAGGCGTTGCTGCAACCTGACCACTGGAAGGCTCGTCAGTCGGTCTGTCAGCAGTTAAGCCAAAGCCTGCAATCGGGCGATGCGCTGACGCTGTTGCCCGTCTTGAATCATGATGATGCCGAACGCCGAATTCACTGGGTCAGCACTGTGTTTCTGGATGCGCTGAAATGGCGCTATCAGGCGTCTGGCCAACGAACCAACCAGGATCAGGCATCATTAGTGGCGCAACTGTCATCACAATGTGGCGATGCCCGCTTGCATGCCAGTCTGCGGTGTTGGCTACAGTGTCGGCACCAACTGGTGTCGGTGACTGGCGTTAACCGCGAATTGTTATTAACGGAACTGTTGTTGACGTGGGAGTCGGTATTGTCGTCCCCTACGCTGCCGATTCCGTCACCTTTTTCCTGAATACCGGAAGTCCTGATTATGTTGCTAGTCGATTCCCACTGCCATCTTGATGGTTTGGATTATCAGTCCCTGCATCGTGATGTGTCTGATGTATTGAACAAGGCACGTGAGCGTGATGTGGGCTTTTTTCTGGCGGTAGCCACCACGTTACCTGGGTTTCGTGCGATGACCGAGTTGATTGGCGATCGTAACGATGTGGCGTTTTCCTGCGGGGTGCACCCACTCAGCCAGGAAACACCGTATGATTTCGCTGAACTGCGAGCACTGGCGGCGTTGCCGTCGGTGGTGGCATTGGGTGAAACCGGGCTGGATTACTATTATCAGCAAGATACCGTCTCTTCGCAGCAGGCGTCGTTTCGTGAACACATTCGCATCGGCCGGGAATTGAACAAACCCGTTATCGTGCATACCCGCTCTGCGCGTGAAGATACGCTGGCTATCCTGCGCGAAGAAAAAGCCGATGAGTGCGGTGGTGTACTGCACTGTTTTACCGAGGATAAGGAAACAGCGGAGCAACTGCTGGATCTCGGGTTCTACATTTCTTTTTCCGGGATTGTGACCTTCCGTAATGCCGAGGCGCTGCGAGATGTCGCGCGCTATGTGCCGTTAGACAGGCTATTGATTGAAACCGATTCACCGTGGCTGGCACCGGTTCCCTATCGCGGCAAGGAAAACCAGCCCGCGTACGTGCGTGATGTCGCGGAATATCTGGCTGTTCTCAAAAATGTCAGTCTTGAAAAGCTGGCATCCACCACCACTGAAAACTTCGCCCGTCTGTTCCACATTGATTCAGCACGGTTGACCGGGGCCTGATCCTGGTTGAGAATACGCGAGTTTTTTTTTGCTTCGTAATTAATCGCTAATAATCCCTGCCATTTGCAGTGTTTTCTGCACGGTGGTAGGGCTAATTTTTGGCGTTAGATCACAAACTATAAGACTTCTGATAGTAACGTGGGTTTTCCATGATTTGAAACGTGACTGCTATCAAACATTTGATGCAACATTTATTTTACTCTGCGTAAAAATTAATGAGGATGCATATCACATCCCGACCGCGTGAAGGATGACCTCCCCACCTTCAGGTGAACTGTCAGAAACTATCAGAAGTAGAAGCACTATTACTCAGGAGCACTCTCTATTATGTTCAAGAATGCATTTGCAAACCTGCAAAAAGTAGGTAAATCGCTGATGCTGCCAGTGTCTGTGCTGCCTATCGCCGGTATCTTGCTGGGCGTCGGGTCAGCCAACTTTAGCTGGTTGCCGACGATTGTTTCCAGCGTGATGGCGCAGGCAGGCGATTCGGTTTTTGCCAATATGCCGCTGATTTTTGCCATCGGCGTGGCACTGGGCTTCACCAACAATGACGGTGTATCGGCGCTGGCGTCGGTAGTGGCTTACGGCATCATGGTGAAAACCATGGCAGTGGTAGCACCGCTGGTGCTGCACATGTCCCCGGCTGATATCGCCGCTAACCACATGGCCGATACCGGCGTGTTGGGTGGGATTATCGCCGGTGCGATCGCCGCTTACATGTTCAATCGTTTTTACCGCATTCGCTTGCCTGAGTACCTGGGCTTCTTTGCCGGTAAACGTTTTGTGCCGATCATCTCTGGTTTGACCGCCATCATCACCGGTGTGGTGCTGTCGTTCATTTGGCCGCCGGTGGGTAGCGCGATCCAGACATTCTCTAAATGGGCGGCTTACCAGAACCCGGTGCTGGCATTCGGTATCTACGGTATCGTTGAACGTAGCCTGGTGCCGTTTGGTCTGCATCATATCTGGAACGTACCGTTCCAGATGCAAGTTGGTGAGTTCACCAATGCGGCAGGTCAGGTATTCCACGGCGACATCCCGCGTTATATGGCGGGTGACCCGACGGCGGGTAAACTGTCAGGTGGCTTCCTGTTCAAAATGTATGGTCTGCCTGCGGCTGCACTGGCTATCTGGCATTCGGCTAAACCGGAAAATCGCGCCAAAGTGGGCGGTATCATGATTTCCGCTGCGCTGACTGCGTTCCTGACCGGGATTACCGAACCTATCGAGTTTTCCTTCATCTTCGTAGCGCCGATCCTGTACGTCATCCACGCTATTCTGGCTGGTCTGGCGTTCCCGATTTGTATTCTGCTTGGTATGCGTGATGGCACCAGCTTCTCTCACGGTTTGATCGACTTCATTGTACTGAGCGGTAACGGTAGCAAACTGTGGTTGTTCCCGATTGTGGGTCTGTGCTACGCCGTGGTGTATTACACCATCTTCCGCGTGCTGATCGCCAAGCTGGACCTGAAAACCCCAGGTCGTGAAGATTCTGCATCCGAGCAGTCTGCTCAGGGCGGTTCTGAAATGGCCGCGTCGCTGGTATCGGCATTCGGTGGTAAAGAAAACATCACTAACCTGGATGCGTGTATTACCCGTCTGCGTGTTAGCGTGGGTGATGTGTCCAAGGTTGACCAGGCCGAGTTGAAGAAACTGGGCGCGGCAGGTGTGGTGGTAGCTGGCTCCGGTGTACAGGCTATCTTCGGCACCAAGTCCGATAACCTGAAAACCGATATGGATGATTACATCCGCAACCACTGAAAGGTCCGTCGCCATTGACGGATGACAGGGAGTTGACGAAAGGGGCTGCGGCCCCTTTTTTATTGCTGCCGATTTTTTATTGCCATCGATATTGTGCCTTTAAATTCCCACCCGACCGAACAGAATCGTTTCCCCTCACAGGATATTCAGCAGTAGGATGATTGACGCTGCCGCGTGTCATGTAACCGTTGGCTTATCATCACCGGTAGCGCGATAACCAACGCCGCCCTGAATAACCATATCGTTGGAATAACAACATCATCCATCAGCGGCGTATCACAACATCACTTTTTCAGAGGGAACAGGATGCAGATTTCATCTGAGCGCTTGACGCAGATAGCGTATGAACTGTTACGTCATGCCGGGTGCGAGCATGATGAGGCTGAGTGTGTGGCGCACCATCTGGTTGGCGCGAATCTCAAGGGGCACGATAGCCACGGGGTCGGCATGTTGCCGGAATACGTCAGTTTTATCGCCGCAGGTAACATGCACCCCAATACCCCGGCCCGTTTGGTACAGGACGGCGGTGCGGTATTGCAGTTTGCGGGCGATCGCGGGTTTGGGCAACGAACCGGCCGTGAGGCGATGCAGGCGGCGATTGAGCGGGTGAAAACCACCGGCGTGTGCCTGATGACGTTATCGTCAACCTGCCATCTGGGACGGATCGGGACGTACGGTGAAATGGCGGCGCAGGCTGGCCTGATTTCGATTCATTTCGTTAATGTCAGTGATATTGCACCGCTGGTAGCACCGTTTGGCGGCAGTGACGCACGCTTTGGCACCAACCCCATTTGTATCGCCTTCCCGGGCAGTGACAACAACCCCGACTTTATTCTGGATTTTGCCACCAGTGTGGTGGCGCTGGGTAAGACACGCGTAGCCTGGCTGGCGGGGAAAACCTTTGATGAGCCGGTGATGCTGGACCGTGATGGACATCCGAGTGCGGATCCGCGAGTCATGTGGGAAGGGGAGCAAACCGGTGCGCTGCTACCGATCGCGCGCCACAAAGGCGGCGGTCTGATTCTGGCCGCGGAATTACTGGCGGGCATTTTGTCCGGCGGCGGCACTATCCATCCGGGTAACCCGCGCGAAGGCGCGATAGTAAACAACATGACCACGATTCTGATCGATCCGACGAAGCTGGTGGGCATGTCATGGTTGCAACAGGAGTATGATGCCATGCTGGCTTATGTGCGTGCGTCGCGCGTGCCGGACTCGTCCGCGCCGATCCTGATTGCCGGAGAGCCTGAGCGTCAGGCGCGTGTGCAACGTCTGGCTGATGGTATCGTCATTTCCGAAGGTGAGTGGCGGAAAATTACCGATGCCGGGTGCTCGTTGGGGATGTCAGCGGCATTTTTTGCAGCGTAATACCTTGCTTAAGGCATAGCATACGCTGACAAAGAGAGTTGAAAAGCATTAGATTTATCACTCATACTGCAAGCCGCTTCGCGCAAGAGCGCTTGTTTTTAAAGGAACTGTGTTATGGCTGAAGAAACCATTTTCAGTAAGATCATTCGTCGGGAAATCCCCGCCGATATCGTTTATCAGGACGAACTGGTGACGGCTTTTCGCGACATCGCACCCCGCACTCCCACCCATATTTTGATTGTACCGAATGTACTGATCCCCACGGTGAATGAGGCCGCGCCAGAGCACGAGGCCGCGCTTGGTCGAATGATCACGGTCGTGGGTAAGATTGCGCAGCAGGAAGGCATTGCGGATGACGGCTATCGTTTGATCATTAACTGCAATCGCCACGGTGGACAGGAGGTGTATCACATTCATATGCATCTGCTGGGCGGTCGCCCGCTGGGGCCGCTGCTGGCTGGTTGATACGGTCATGCGTAAGGTATTACCCGAAAGCGTGTTACCGGGCATCTTGGTCGCCCTGCTGCTGGGGATGTCACTTGTCGGATGCAGCAGGACGGCCAGTCTGAACATTAATTCCAAACAGACATTGGTGCTGGATGCCGCAGTACTGGCTGTGGGCATTCGTGCTGCCAGTCCGTCGCTGTCACGTGACAATGCAGGTCAGCAGGCCTCGGCGCGTGTCAGCAATACGTCTACACAGCCGGTAACGCTGCACTATCAATTTTATTGGTATGATCGTCAGGGACTGGACGTGCCGCCGCTGGGTACCAACCAGACGGTGGTGATCCCTGCCCATACGGATATCTCCCTTGTGGCCACGCATGCTAATCCGGCAGCCAGCCAGGTACGGCTTTATCTTTTTCTCTGATGCGTGATTGAGAGGACAGACATGAAAAAATATCTTGGCATCGTGCTGATGGCGCTGGTGATCGCAGGCTGTAGCAGCCGCGCGCCGCAAACAGAACAACCGGCGACGATCGAACCTGTCGCGCCACCTGTGCCGGTGAAACCGACGTTGCCGCCATCAGAAAGTCAGCCGTTGCCGACACCGCCGAAAATTCAGGTGCCGGTGCTCAATTGGTCTGCTGCGGTCACGCCGCTGGTCGGGCAGATGGTGAAAACAGACGGTATTGCGAAAGGCAGTATTCTGTTGGTGAACAAGATTAAAAATAACACTAATGGTTCGCTACCGTCTGCGCAGGCGACCACGGCGTTATATAACGCGTTGGCCGCATCGGGACAATTTACGATGGTGTCGCATGAGCAGTTAGGTGTAGCCCGGCAATCGCTAGGTTTGTCCGAAGAAGATAGCCTCGAATCGCGGAGCAAAGCGGTAGGGTTGGCCCGTTACGTCGGTGCGCAGTATGTGTTGTACGCTGATGCCAGTGGTGATGTCAAATCACCTGATTTGGCGATGCAACTGATGCTGGTGCAGACCGGTGAGATAGTCTGGTCCGGTAATGGCTCGGTTCGCCAGCAGTGAAGCGTTGCAGGCGCTGTTGCAGCAGGCTCTGCCGGCGGTAGCCACCGCCGGTTTTCATTTGCAGCCGGTCTGTGGCCTTAGCCAGCAGAGCTGGCGCGTGCAGTCCCCGGCGGGGATCTGGCTGGCGCGTGGCGAAACGCCGCAAGGGCGGCAGTTAGGCACCTCTCGCCAGCGTGAGTTCCGTGTGCTGCGTCAGCTGAGCGGACACGCGCTGGCACCGCGCCCGATATGCTGGCGTGATGGCTGGTTGTTAGCCGAATGGCTGGCAGGCTCTGACGTAGATGCCAGTCAGTTTTCGCAATTGCTCACTGAAGGACGGCTGGCGGCGTTAATAGCGCGCTTGCATCACCAGCCGCGTTACGGTTATCCGCTGGCGTTGAAACGTTTGATAGCACATCACTGGCTGCATATGGACCCGGCCCGACGTTCACCGCAGTTGAAGCGCGCCTGTCAGTGGCTTATTGACAGGCCGTTACCCGCACCGCTATTGCTGGCACCGCTGCATCTGGACGTGCATCCCGGCAATCTGCTGTGTACCACGGCGGGCTGGCGGCTGATTGACTGGGAGTATGCGGCAGACGGCGACATTGGGCTGGAGCTGGCGTTGTTGTTTCGGGGATGTGAGCTGGATGCGACACAGCAGCAGGATTTTTTACAGGCTTACTGCCGTCACTGGCGTGGTTTGTCACTGACGTCGTTGCGGCAACAGGTGGCACGCTGGCAATATTGGGCGGATTACCTGGTCTTAATGTGGTTCGAAGTCCGCTGGCGGCAAACCGGTGAGCAGAGCTACCGTCAGACCGCCGACGCATTGCGTCGGGCAGACGGGTAGCGCCATGGCAGGTTTTGCGGCCATCAGGCTGATGGCAATTAACAAGAAGAGGTTTTTGTGGGTCCGTTAATGTTAGATGTGGCTGGCTACGAGCTGGACGCGGAAGATCGTGAGGTGCTGGCGCACCCGCTGGTAGGGGGCGTTATCCTGTTCAGCCGCAATTTTCACGATGCTGACCAGTTGACCGAATTAGTCCGCCAGATGCGGCGTGCCTCGCGTGAACGGTTGGTGGTGGCTGTCGATCAGGAAGGCGGCCGGGTGCAACGCTTTCGTCACGGCTTTACTTCATTACCGGCTGCCCAGTCTTTTGCTGCACTGAATCCGTTGGAGCAGGCGCAGCAACTGGCACAAGAAGCGGGCTGGGTCATGGCGGCGGAAATGATCACCCTCGACATTGATATCAGCTTTGCGCCGGTACTGGATGTGGGACATCAGAGTGCGGCAATCGGCGATCGTGCTTTCCACGACGACCCGGATACCTTGCTGGCCGTCGCGGAGCATTTTATTGCGGGTATGCGTGCCGCCGGTATGAAAGCGACAGGTAAGCACTTTCCCGGACACGGTGCGGTCACGGCGGACTCCCACAAGGAAACGCCTCAGGATAACCGGCCGCTGGCGCAGATTAGGGAACGGGATATGCGTGTATTTCGGGAGTTGATTGCCCGACAGCAGTTGGATGCCATCATGCCCGCGCATGTTATCTACCGTGATGCCGATCCTCGCCCGGCCAGCGGGTCGCCGTACTGGCTGAAACAGGTGTTGCGTCAGGAATTGGGATTCGGCGGCATTATTTTCTCGGATGACCTGTCGATGGAAGGGGCGGCGGTGATGGGCGGCTACGCTGAGCGTGCCCAGGCCGCGTTGGACGCTGGCTGCGACATGATTTTGGTCTGCAATCAGCGCCAGGGAGCCATCAGCGTGTTGGATAATCTGTCGGTGGTCAAAGTACCGGGGCTGGAGACGCTCTATCATCGGGGAATGATCACGCGTCGGGAACTGCTGAATTCATCGCGCTGGAAGCAGGCGACGTCGCAGTTGACGGCATTGAGTGAACGCTGGCAGGCACATAAAGCCGCCGGTTAATCACCGCTAAACAAGGCTGGAGGGAAGGCACAGATGATCATCTATTTGCACGGTTTTGATTCAAGCAGTCCGGGTAATCATGAGAAAGTGCTGCAGTTGCAGTTCATCGACCCGGATGTCCGACTGGTGAGCTACAGCACCCTGCATCCGCGTCATGATATGCAGCATCTGCTCAGGGAAGTCGACAAGATACTGCAATCCAATGAGGATAATCGCCCGTTGATTTGCGGCGTCGGGCTGGGGGGATTCTGGGCTGAACGCATTGGCTTCCTGTGCGATATCCGTCAGGTCATGTTCAACCCTAATTTGTTCCCGCAAGAGAATATGGCTGGCAAAATCGATCGCCCGGAAGAGTACGCTGATATCGCCACCAAATGCGTAGAGAATTTCCGTGAGAAAAACCGCGATCGCTGTATGGTGGTCTTATCACGTCATGACGACATGCTGGACAACCAGCGCAGCGCCCGCCTGTTGGGCGAGTATTACGAAATCATCTGGAACGACATCGAAGGCCATAAGTTCCGCGATATTTCTTCACACCTGCAGCGCATCAAAGCCTTTAAATCCTTAGGCTGATCCCTTCCTGCCGCTTTCTATCGTTGCCGGAGCCGCTCAGTGCGGGTCTGGCAGCCTGTTTTTCTTCTGCCAACTTCTTTTGCTAACCCATTGGTTATCAATATCTAATTTTTCAGGCTGACTATCTGTAACTAAAGTAAATTGATTTAAATCAATTTTGGTATGACCAAATGACCTTACATGATATTCTCATGACAAATATCCCATTCAATCATTTATAACCATATGTAATTTAAGGATATTATTTCTTTACTCTTTATTAACTATTGGTTCACAAATTTTCAGGGGGTCATTTTGACATCATTGCCAATCAAGAAAATCGTGGTTGTCGGCGGCGGTGCCGGCGGACTGGAGCTGGCGACGAGCCTGGGGCGTAAACTCGGTCGCAAGAATAAAGCGGAAATTACGCTGGTGGACCGTAATCACAGCCACCTGTGGAAGCCGCTGCTGCACGAAGTGGCGACCGGTTCGCTGGATGATGACATGGATGCGCTGAGCTATCTGGCGCATGCCCGCCATCATCATTTCAATTTCCAACTGGGTATGCTGACCGATATTGATCGTGAACAGCGTACTATCCAGTTAGCTGAGATCCGCAATGAACAAGGGGAGCTGCTGGTCGCGGCCCGTTCACTGCCTTACGACATTCTGGTGGTGTCGCTGGGCAGCACCTCCAATGACTTTGGTACCCCTGGTGTCAAAGATCACTGCATTTTCCTGGATAACCCGAAACAGGCTCGCCGTTTTCACAACGAAATGCTCAACCTGTTCCTCAAATTCTCCGCTTCTCAGGGCGAAAAAGAGAAGGTCAATATCGCGATTGTCGGGGGCGGAGCCACCGGCGTGGAGCTGTCTGCTGAACTGCATAACGCGGTCAAACAGCTGCACAGTTACGGTTTTGACAGCCTCAGCAATCAGGCACTGAACGTGACGTTGGTGGAAGCCGGTGAGCGTATTCTGCCAGCCCTGCCTCCGCGTATTTCTGCGGCGGCGCACCATGAATTGACCCAACTCGGTGTTCGCGTTCTGACCAAAACCATGGTGACCAGCGCTGAGCAAGGCGGTCTGAATACCAAGGACGGCGAATTTATTGACGCTGACCTGATGGTATGGGCGGCGGGTATCAAAGCGGCGGATGCGATGAAGGAGATTGCGGGTCTGGAAACTAACCGCATCAACCAGTTGGTGGTGGAGCCGACGTTACAGACTACGCGTGATCCGGCGATTTTCGCCATCGGCGACTGTGCGTCCTGTCCTCAGCCAGGCGGCGGCGTGGTACCACCGCGCGCGCAGGCGGCGCATCAAATGGCGTCACGTTGTTACAGCAACATTCTGGCCTTGATGAATGGTCAGCCGCTAAAAGCCTATGTCTATAAAGACCATGGTTCGTTGGTGTCATTATCCAAATTCAGCACCGTCGGTAGTCTGATGGGGAACCTGATGCGTGGCTCGGTGATGGTAGAAGGGCGCATCGCCCGCTTCGTTTACATTTCGCTCTACCGTATGCATCAGATTGCGTTGCATGGCTACCTCAAGACCGGCCTGATGATGCTGGTCGGGAGCATCAACCGGGTTATCCGCCCGCGTCTCAAACTGCACTAAGGCTGACACTATCCAGCCTTGCCTTCAGGTTGCCCGCTGTCCGGCGGGTAACCTGCTATTCCCCGCCATACCGTACTTATTTCAGAACAAAATATTGCACTAACACCAACTTAAGGTAAGAAAACTCTCAAATGTGACAGTTTTGTTATCTGTGCCTCCCTTTTAAGGTAGTAATCCGATTGAGAGTATCGAAGGGATTCGGCAGACTTCATCGCATCAGGCGGCGTCGCGCACACGCCGCACCCCGCAAGCGGGGCTCTCGGGTCAGTCATCCGTCGGTGACAAACCGTCATGTAAGACGAGATGGACGGTGCGTGATTATTTATTCAGGAGGTTTCCTGTGAACAAGTCAATGTTAGCGGGTGTAGGTATCGGTATGGCGGCTGCTCTGGGCGTGGCCGCTGTCGCCAGTCTGGATGTGTTCGCATCCCGACCGCAGTTTGCACAGGTGCTGACAGCTACACCCATCAAAGAAACGGTGAAAACGCCGCGTCAGGAATGCCGTAATGTGACGGTGACGCACCGTCAGCCGGTGCAGGATGAAAATCGCCTTGCCGGTTCACTGTTGGGGGCGGTGGCAGGCGGCGTGCTGGGGCACCAGATCGGTGGTGGACGCGGACGCGATGTGGCAACGGTCGCCGGTGCGCTGGCCGGTGGCTATGCCGGTAATCAGGTGCAGGGGAATATGCAGGACAGTGATGTCACTACCTCTACGCAGCAACGCTGCCAAACGGTGTATGACAAATCACAAAAAGTGCTGGGCTATGACGTCACTTATAAGATTGGCGATCAGGAAGGCAAAATCAGGATGGATCGTGACCCTGGTACCCGTATCCCACTCGACAGCAACGGTCAGTTAGTCATCAATCAGTCCAGTTGATGCGCCAGACCGACAGGCCCACCACACCCTGACGGTATGGCGGGCCTGAAGCCATGAAATCCTACCGGTTTCTACCCCTCATCAGGCATCGTATAAATCCGTGTCTTGTACCGGCGAGTGGCGCTGACTTGGCCGAATACGCTTGACCGAACTTCTCACTGCCAGCGTACCGTTCAGCAACAGATTGCCGTGACCGCGACCCGGTTGCATCAACTGCAGTTGCAATAATCTGACGGCTTCCCGGCCCAATTCTTCGCATGGAATCAGTATCGAGGTGAGCGGGATGTCATGCACCGCCGCCAGGTTGGCACCGTCCATACTCATCACCGATATGTCTTGTGGTACCCGCAACTTTGCTTTATGCAGCGCGTTAATCGCACCGACTGCGATGAAGTTGCCACCTGCCAGTATCGCGGTAGGGTACTGCTCCCGTGGGCAGGTAGCCAGAAACTCGGTGACGGCTTGTTCCGTTTCTGCACTGCCGAAACCGCGGGGAGTGAGCAGGTGGCGCTCTTCGCTAAACGGCAGGTTATGCTGTTGATACGCCTCGCGGATCCCCATCAGTCGCCACTCCATGGTATAACGCCGCAGGCAGAGCAGGGTGAGGATCTGGCGGTGTCCCTGCTCAATCAAGTAATTAGCGGCGAATTCGCCAATAAGCTGGTGCGCAGGTGAGACACCAGACAACCTCATTTTGTGATCAAAGCAGTTCACCAGTATGCAGGGTTTATTCAATTCGGCCGCCAGCGCGTGGATATACGGGTCATCAATACCGATCAAAATCGCGCCTTCGGTTTCCGGTGCGGACATTTTTTCCAGAAAGAGAGAGGCATCGCTGTCGTTTTCCGCCAGCCCGCAGTAACGCAGGCGGACATCATGCGGGTCCAGCGACTCCTGCACCCCTTGCAATACCTTGTGATAAAAGATGTCGGCCCGGCTGTTAAAGGCCCGCTCCGGGGCGAATACCGTCAGGCTATTCAGTAATAAACGACCGGTCGCCAGGTTATCCATTACACCGTATTGCCGGGCGGCGGTGAGGATGCGCATCCGTGCTTCTTCACTGGTGTTGGATTTACCCGCCAGCACCCGCGAAACGGTACTGACGGAAAAACCGGTTTGCAGGGCAATATCGCGGATCCGGAGGTTTTTTTTCATTTTGTGATCCTGCTCAATTTGGCTGATGAAAAAATTTTCATAAGCAGAAGAGGGGCGGTTTTACGGAGATAAATGACCCAAAACAGCGGGTAATGACGTTATCATGAAAATAGTTGCAAAAAAGTGAGTATCTCCCGCTTTTTTATTTCCTTACGCTGAATCTGTCGCGATTTTTCCGGCCATCTTCCGCCGGAAAAATGAATTTAAAAGACATAAAACTTTATAAAAATCTGAATATTAGAACATCAGGATGGTGTGTGCCGACAGGTATTCACCGACATCCGCTGTAAGGAGATCACCATGAGTCTCGACGTTAATTCCTCTCCCGTTGTGAATGAAAAACGAAAATTCAAACAATTACGCTGGTGGGTTCTGGCGTTATTTCTGTTTGGCGTCACCGTCAATTACATCACCCGTAATTCACTGGGTATACTGGCACCTGAATTAAAAACCGTTTTAAACATTACCACCGAACAATACTCCTGGATTGTCGGTGCGTTCCAATTGGCTTACACCATATTTCAGCCGTTATGTGGATGGCTTATCGACGTCATCGGCTTAAAGATGGGCTTCATGATTTGCGCGGTTATCTGGGCGCTGATGTGTCTGTTGCATGCCGGTGCAGGCAGTTGGGTTCAGCTCGCGGTCTTGCGTTTTATGATGGGGGGCGCTGAGGCTGCCGCCACACCGGCCAACGCGAAAACCATTGGCGAGTGGTTCCCTCGTCAGGAACGGCCTGTCGCTGCCGGTTGGGCGGGTGTTGGCTTTTCCATCGGAGCGATGCTGGCTCCGCCGATCATCGTGGTTGCTCATTCGCTGTTGGGCTGGCAGGGCGCATTCATTTTTGCCGGGGTGCTGGCGATGCTTTGGGTGGTGTTGTGGTGGCTGTTTTACCATGACCCGGAAAAGCACCCGCACCTGAGTAAAGCCGAGCTGGCATTTATCCGTCAGGACAACGAACCGGCACCGGTGAAACAACCCTTTTTCACCGCCATGAAAACGGTGCTGAAAAACCGCCGTTTCTACGGTATCGCCATTCCGGCGTTTATGGCCGAACCTGCCTGGGCGGTGTTGAGCTTCTGGGTGCCGCTGTATCTGGCGAAAGAGCGCGGTATGGATCTGAAACAGATCGCCATGTTCGCCTGGCTGCCGTTTCTGGCTGCTGACTTTGGCAGTATTGCCAGTGGTTACCTGACCAAGCTCTACACGCGCTGGTTTGGTTGTTCGCGGATTAATTCCGTGGTGGGCAGTTCGGTGACCGGCGCGTTCCTGATGCTGTCGCTCGCACTGGTCAGCGTGACCCAAAACCCTTATCTGGCCATCATTTTGATCTCCATCGGCGGGTTTGGTCACCAGATCATTTCCTGCATGCTGAGCGCGGTAGTGGTGGATTCGTTCGATAAAGGCCAAATGGCGACCGTTAACGGCATGCGTGGTGCCAGCGCCTGGATTGCCAGTTTCCTGTTTTCGTTGTTGATTGGTGTGACTGCCGACAAGATTGGCTTTAATCCACTGTTTGTGGCGATGGGCTTTTTTGATTTGTTTGGCGCACTGTTTTTGGTGGCGTTCATTGCCGAGCGTCGTCAGCGCGCACATTGATAACGTTTTGGTATTAACAACGTTTCAGCATAGACAGAATTTTCGAATAGACGAGTGATGTTATGAAGACATTGAAACACTGGGTATTGCACCATCAGGCCGAGGATCGGGTTGAGTTGCTGGTGGACGGCGCGCATCGCTTTATGTTGTATGTGCTGGCGCCGGGGTTAATGCGGGTATTGATTAAGCAGGATGATGAACTGCGCTTGAACCGTACCTGGAGTATCGCACCAGAGCAGGATGTCCCCTGGCAGGGGCGAGTGCGCGAGAGCAGCGACGGCTTTGCCTTACCGGGGTATACCTTATCCTGGCAAGGCGATGCGTTGCAGATAAGCACCGCGCAACTGCGGGTGACGGTACACCAGCCGCTGTGGTTGTCATGGGAACACTGTGATGCGCAGGGGAACTGGCAACCGCTGGCTTCTGACCGGCCAACCGGTGCTTATCTGCTTAACCGTCACGGTGATGGTGTGGCGCACTACCAGCGCCGTACACCACAGGAACGTTGCTACGGTCTGGGCGAAAAAGCCGGGGATCTCAACCGCGCCGGTCGTCGCTTTGAATTCCGTAATCTGGATGCGATGGGCTATAACGCGCAAAGCACCGATCCGCTGTATAAGCACCTGCCGTTCACCATTGTGAACCAGCCTGGTGTCAGCTATGGCGTGTTTTATGACAACCTCAGTTCCACCTGGCTGGACTTGGGTAACGAGCTTGATAACTACCATCTGGCTTACCGTCGCTATCAGGCTGAGGCCGGGGATTTGGATTACTATTTCCTGCTCGGCCCGGCAATCCTGGATGTGACCAAAGCCTTTGTGCGGCTGACTGGTAAAACCTACTTTGGCCCTAAATGGAGCCTCGGCTACAGTGGGTCTACCATGCATTACACCGATGCGCCGGATGCCCAGCAACAGCTGTTGTCGTTCATTGAATTGTGCCGTCAGCATGCTATCCCGTGTGATTCTTTCCAGCTTTCGTCCGGGTACACCTCGATCGGCAATAAGCGCTACGTGTTTAACTGGAACTACGACAAGGTGCCGCAGCCGGAGCAGATGAGCCAGGCGTTTCATGACGCGGGGCTGCATCTGGCTGCCAATATCAAGCCTTGCCTGTTGCAGGATCATCCCCGCTATCAGGAAGTGGCCGCGAAGGGGCTGTTTGTGCGTGATTCAGAATCGGATAACCCGGAACGCTCCAGTTTCTGGGACGATGAAGGCTCCCATCTGGATTTCACCAATCCGGACACCGTTGCCTGGTGGCAGGAAAATGTCACCCGGCAATTGCTGGAAAAAGGCATTGATTCAACCTGGAACGATAACAACGAATTCGAAGTCTGGGATGGCGAGGCGCGCTGTCATGGCTTTGGGCAGCCGATTGCCATCAAGCATATTCGCCCGTTGATGCCGCTGCTGATGATGCGTGCGTCTATGGAGGCGCAGCAGCGCTTCGCGCCTGAGCTACGTCCTTACCTGATTTCACGCTCCGGCAGCGCCGGTATGCAGCGTTATGTGCAGACCTGGAGTGGTGACAACCGCACCAACTGGCAGACACTACGTTATAACACCCGCATGGGCGTCGGTATGAGCCTGTCTGGCCTGTATAACGTCGGGCATGATGTGGGCGGTTTTGCCGGTAATAAGCCGGACGCCGAACTGTTTGTGCGCTGGGTACAAAACGGGGTGATGCATCCGCGCTTTACCATTCACTCATGGAATGACGACGCCACGGTTAACGAACCCTGGATGTACCCGGCGGTCACGCCGATTATCCGTGATGCCATTCAGTTGCGTTATCGACTGTTGCCGTACCTGTATACCTTGTTCTGGCAGGCCCATACGGACGACGAGCCGATGCTACGCCCGATGTTTCTGGATCATGAGCATGACCCGCGCACCTTTGAGGAAAGTGACGATTTCATGCTCGGTAAAGACCTGCTGGTCGCCAGCGTCGTGGAGCCGGGGCAACGTCAGCGTCAGGTGTATTTGCCGGACAATGGCGATGGCTGGTACGACTTTTACCGCGGTGACTGGTTCAGCGCAGGCCAAACGGTGACGCTGGATGCGCCGCTGGAACGTTTACCACTGCTGGTCCGGGCCGGTGCCATGATACCGATGTCGGCGCGTACCGATTTTGTCAGCCCGCAGAGCGACGATCAACGCACCATGCTAGTTTTCCCGCTGATGGGGAATGGCACACGTCAGGGCCTGTTGTTTGAAGATGACGGCGAAACCCACCGCTGGCGTGATGGACAGGCGTTGTGGCTGCGTTGGGAGCTCTGTTGCAGCGCCGGACGTATTGACGTGACCTTCTACCCGGAAGGGGCGTTTGTACCGGCGTGGCGGCAGTTGACCGTGCAGTTGCCACCAGATGAGCAACGCGTGCTGTACATTAATGGCGAGCGCACCACGCAGTACACACTGCCTTCCCGGAACTAACCGCAGCGTGGGGTAGGCCCTGCCGGCAGTCTCCTCTGTCGGCAGGGTGCCGTGACCGCTATCGCTTTATTGTCAGTCGAATAGTGAGTTCCGTTTATCAATAGACAGCGAAGGGGTATTATCGATAGCACATTGCCAATGATGCCTACAGCTATCTACCCAAAATAATTCGAGTTGCGGGTGTGTTGGCTTTTATTCAGGCACCGGGAAGACATATGCTGAATAATTCGGAAGTTCAACGCTATCTACAGCGCATTGGCGTCAGCGCTTTGCCTGCGGAACCGGCTTTACAACTGCGCACCCTTCATCTTGCCCACCTCACGCATGTTCCATTTGAAAATCTGGATGTGGTGTTCGGAAAACCGATACACCTGAATCCGTCTGCTATCTATCGAAAAATCGTTGATGACCGGCGTGGCGGGTTTTGTTACGAGCTTAATTACGGCTTTTATTTGCTGTTGCAGGCGTTAGGGTTTGAGGTACACCTGTTGGCCGGTCAGGTGTGGAACGATGATGGTCACTATGGGCAGCCCTTCGATCATCTGTTTTTACATGTGACGCTGCCGCAAGCGTCCGTCATTGCCGATATCAGCTTTGGGGATTCATTCTGTGTGCCGGTGCCACTGTCGGGTGAGGTGTCGAGTGAAGCGTTTGCCCACTATCAGGTCGTGGCGGTGGAGGGAGGCTATCAGTTGCAGCAGCGGATTGGCGATAACGACTGGAAACCGCAATACAAGTTTACGCTGCACGCTTACCAACTGGCAGACTACGCCGGGATGGCGCACTACCATCAAACCTCGCCATTATCGCCATTTACCACCAAGTCGCTTTGCACCCGCGTAACGGCACAAGGGCGATTAACCCTGTCTAATAACCGCTTGATTGTCACCCGGCACGGCCAGAAGAGCGAGCGTGTTATCAGCAGTCATCGTGATTATCTGGATTGTCTGCAACAGCAGTTTGGGATTGTGCTGACGGACGGTTATGACAGCCAGCGCTGGTTTGAGCGCCTTAGTGCCGCTGTGACCTGAGTCGTCAGCGGCAGGTTTTATCTAGCGAAACAGTGTCTGTGCCCAGCGGGCCAGACCGGCGGTGACAGAACCGAAGTCATCGCCGCTTTCGATTGGGACACCAGGCAGGCAGTGGCTGATGGCAGTGCGTAGTAATGGCGAACGGGCGCTACCGCCAGTCAGATAAATGACGTCCGGCTGCGTCTGGCTGCTTTCCTGTGCTTGAATAAGCTGGCGCTTAATGTGCTCTAGCGGTTGTGCGATCGCCTCTTCCAGCTGGTTTACGCTGACGTCGGTTGCCAGTTCGGGCGAGATAAACGGCAGGCAGGCCTGCGAAATGTCTGCCTGCGACAAGGCAATTTTCTGTTCTTCTGCCAGCCGAACCAGCCGATAGCTGAGTCGCTGACGCCATACGGTCAGCAGGCGTGCTACCTGATCGGGTTCGCGGGCATCATGAATCAAATCACGCAGCAGCTTGCCGCTGGCGTTACTGTAGAATTCAGCCTGCGCTGGTACATCGTTGATAGCCACCGCATTCCACCACGGCAAGACCGGCAGGGCGGTGCCTTTTTCGGTGCTGCCGTTCATGCCCAGCAACGGGCAGAACTGCCTGAATGCCAGCATAATGTCCAGATCGTTACCCCCGACCCGGCAACCGCTGTGGCCGAGCAGGCTTTCCGCGCGCTCCCGGCGATGACGCCACGTTGGCCCCATCAGTAGCATCGAACAGTCGGTGGTACCGCCGCCGATATCGACCACCAGTACCCGTTTTTCCTGTTGCAGGGTTGCTTCAAAATCAAGACCAGCCGCCACCGGCTCAAATTGAAACGCCACCTGCCGGAACCCGGCGCGCCCGGCGGCACGCTCCAGAATACCCTGAGCCTGGAGGTTGGACTCTTCGCCACCCATCCCCTGAAAGTTGATGGGTCGCCCGATGACCGCCTGTTCAATAGGCCGGTCAAGTTGTTGCTCGGCCTGACGACGAATATGCAGCATCATGGCGCAGACCAGATCTTCGAACAGCGCTATCTGCTGTGGTTTTAGTCCGGTTGCGCCGAGAAACGACTTGGGTGATTTAACAAACCAGGTATCTTGCGGGTCATCCATGTAGTGCGACAATGCGTCCAGCCCGAATCTGACGCTATCGGGTTGAACACGAATATCCTCTTCGCGATTGTGGCTGATGGCGCGTTGTAGTTGCCGGGCGTTTTCTCCCTCGGCCGCGACCTGATGATGTCGCCACAACCATTCACTCACCGCTTCGCGACTGGGCGCGCACAACATAGATTGTAAATAAGGCGCTTGTTGCTCCAGTTGCAACAACCGTGGTGTTTCGTGTTCCATGACAGCCAGCGAACAGTTGGCCGTTCCATAGTCAAAGCCGACAAACATGATTGTCATCCCCATGCCAGTAGAGAAGGGGCGGGAATTTACCGCTTGCTCCGGAGCTTGTAAAGAGACGCGGAGGATAAAAATCGTGTGTTGTCAGGGACGCTGCTCGCCATCGACGTTCTGCGTTTGCGTCAGCCAGGTACGTGCCAGCTCATCAAACGGCAAGGGTCTGGAGAAGAAATACCCCTGCATGAAGTTGATCTGCTTACGGGATAAGAATTCGGCCTGATATTCGGTTTCCACCCCTTCGGCGATCGTCATCAGTTTCATTTGCTGTGCCAGATCGATAACACAGTTCACCAGCGTGCTGGATTGCGGATCGTTTTCGTCGATCATGCTGACAAACGACTGGTCGATTTTGATGACGTTGACGTGCAATTTTCTGAGATAGTCAAAATTAGAATAACCGGTACCGAAATCGTCCAGTGCTATCAAGACACCGGCATCACTGAGTTTTTTGAAGAATGCGATGGTGTCCAGTGTAATGTCGACTTTTTCCCGTTCAGTAATTTCAATCATCAAATGCACGTTTTTATCGCCGAAGGCGGTGATGAAATTCTGGCAGTCAGTAATAAAATCGTCTGACTGGCAGTGCTGAGCGCTGATGTTAATCGCAATGTGTAAATTGTCTGGCAACGAGTCCAGATGCGGTGTCAAATCGCGTACCACACTACTCATTAGCGTACGTGTCAGGGGGATAATCAGCCCGCTTTGTTCGCACAGCGGAATGAAAATATCGGGGGGAATAAACCCGCTTTTCGGATGGTGCCAGCGCGCCAGCACTTCCACACCGTAGATTTCCCGCGATTCATTCGCGATAACCGGCTGGTAATAGGGTAACACTTCCTGATTTTCGATGGCGCGTCGAATACCGTCATAAGGCGAGTTAAAGCGTGTCGAATATTTATAGGCCAGCACACCGGAACCCAGCGCAATAAAAAACACCACCAGAAAAGTCATTTTTTCCTGATCCCAGAAATCGGCAATAGAATATTTATCGTTACTTGGAAACAGAATAGCGAAATGATAGTGGCTGGAGGGGGTAATAACAAAATTATGTAGAGCGTCCGGGGTAAGTGTTGATACTTTATTCTCACGCGATATCCAGGTATTGCCGACGGATAAATAAAGGTCTCGCCGTTTACTCAGTAAATCGAGCACATTCGTCAGGTGTTGACCGTGAATGGCCACCCCCACACTGCCGGATGGCGTGTTGCCGAGGTACATAATCAGGGTTCTGTCCGGCGTGACCGAGTTCCCGGCCAGCAGCGCCAATTCCCGCATATGGAAACGCTCCAACGCAGCGGGGCGGTTATCCACACCATACAAGGATGAGCAGTACACCACGTCGTTCTTGATCAAACTGACCGTGCGCAGGTGGCTGCCAAGGGCTGCCGTCATATTCAATTGCCGGATAACGTCAGGCGTGCAGGGGTAGGCCAGTAGCGGTTTGCTTCCTTCTACCGCGTCTTTAGCCTCATTGAGAATGTCTTCAATATTACTGACCGCTCGTTGCGCATTGTCATACGCGCCCTGACGATCAGTACGGTAGTCCTGATAATAAATTACCCATAAGCCCACGGCGAACATCGCTAAAAAAGTCAGAAAAGCGATTAGTTTATTCATTGGTTGTGGCCCTTGATCCGACCTTATCGTTGTTTTATATCCATCATCGTTACTATTGCAGGGATAACCCGTCCATCCGTGGACACCTTGCCCCGGTGGGCCAACGCGGTGTATGCAAAACGTAATACGTTCTGTCCTGCAATCTGAATATTCTGGATATATATCGGCGATTATTCCTTTGATTTTAGTCGGGCCACAAGAATTAGTTCAGAAAAGTCATCAAGTCATTTATACCCGTCATACTTCACGCTGCAGGTACGTTGGCCCTGCAGCTCGAATTATTTAGGGTATAGCAACGTCATCAGGCCGCGCACGTATGCTGTGCCATCTCCTCCAGCAGTTGGGTGATAAACGTCAGTCGTTTCGGGTATCCGTCCAACTCTTTGATGAATT
The DNA here is from genome assembly GCF_000406165.1 of Dickeya zeae NCPPB 2538. Lineage (NCBI taxonomy): Bacteria > Pseudomonadati > Pseudomonadota > Gammaproteobacteria > Enterobacterales > Pectobacteriaceae > Dickeya > Dickeya zeae. The sequence goes on from NZ_CM001977.1 coordinate 1,641,286, forward strand.
TCAACCGAGTCGGCCCATCCAGTCGATACACTTTGGGGTCGCGTTGTAACAGGCCGATAAGGTGTGTCGGGTCGACACGATTGTGCTGGCTGAATTCGATGAACCCGCCTTTGTCATTGCCTTCAATGCGTTTGATGCCCAATGCTTGTGCCTGCTGGCGCAATGCCGCGACCTGTAGCAAGTGGCGGGCGGCGTCCGGCAATGTACCGAAACGGTCGATCAGCTCCGCTTTCAGGTCATCCAGTTCGTTATCGTTTTTGGCGCTGGCGATGCGTTTATAGAACGACAAACGGGTATTGACGTCAGGAATGAAGTCGTCTGGTAACAGTGCAGGCAGGCGCAATTCTACGTCGGTCTGACTGCTAAGCAGGTCGTCGAGCGACGGTTCTCGCCCCGCTTTGAGTGATTCTACGGCGCTTTCCAGTAACTCCATGTACAGCGAGAAGCCGACGCTTTCCATCTGGCCGCTCTGGTCTTCACCCAGCAATTCCCCTGCACCGCGGATTTCAAGGTCGTGGGTGGCAAGGGCAAAACCGGCACCTAAATCTTCCAGCGACGCAATAGCCTCCAGTCGCTTGTGGGCATCACTGCTCATCGCTTTGGGGGTGGGGGTCAGCAGGTAAGCGTAAGCCTGATGGTGTGAACGGCCGACGCGGCCACGTAACTGATGCAACTGTGCCAGGCCGAAATGGTCGGCGCGCTCAATGATGATGGTATTGGCACTGGGGATGTCGATCCCGGTTTCTATGATGGTGGTGCACACCAGCACATTGAAACGCTGATGATGGAAATCGTTCATCACCCGCTCCAGGTCGCGTTCGCGCATCTGTCCATGACCGATGGCGATACGCGCTTCCGGTACCAGCTCGCTGAGTCGTTGGGCGGCTTTTTCGATGTTTTCCACGTCGTTGTAGAGGTAATACACCTGCCCGCCGCGCAGAATTTCACGCAGCATCGCCTCACGCACTACCAGATTGTCGTACTCACGCACAAAGGTTTTCACCGCCAGACGACGAGCGGGCGGTGTGGCGATGATCGACAAATCACGGATGCCGCTCATTGCCATATTCAGGGTACGCGGAATCGGCGTAGCAGTGAGGGTCAGGATATCCACATTGGCACGCATCGCTTTAATGCGCTCTTTGTGGCGCACGCCGAAGCGGTGTTCTTCATCGACGATCAATAACCCCAAATCCCGCCAGCGGACATCGCTTTGCAGTAATTTGTGGGTACCGATCAGGATATCCACTTTGCCTTCCTGGGTTTGTTCCAGCACCTGCGTCTGCTCTTTCTGGCTGCGAAAGCGTGACAGCATTTCAATGCGCACCGGCCAGTTGGCGAAACGGTCACGGAAATTGTCGAAGTGCTGCTGCGCCAGCAAGGTGGTCGGCACCAGTACCGCCACCTGCTTATGGTTTTCCACCGCCAAAAACGCCGCGCGCATCGCCACTTCGGTTTTGCCGAAGCCAACATCACCGCACACCAGCCGGTCCATCGCCAACGGTCGGCACATGTCGCTCAGCACGGCGTTGATAGCCTGCGCCTGATCCGGGGTGGTATCAAACGGAAAGCCCTGACAGAACAATTGGTACTGTTCGCGATCGTGCTTGAACGCGAAGCCGGTGTGCGCCGCGCGTTGGGCATACACATCCAGCAGTTCGGCGGCCACGTCACGCACTTTCTCCGCCGCTTTCTGCCGTGCTCGCGTCCAGGCGTCGCCGCCCAGTTTATGCAGTGGCGCGCTTTCTTCCGCACCACCGGCGTAGCGGCTGATCAGGTGCAACGAGGAGACCGGCACGTACAGTTTGTCTTCACCGGCGTAGTGCAGAATCAGGTATTCCGCCTTGATGCCACCCGCTTCCAGCGTGGTCAGCCCGGCGTAACGGCCGACGCCGTGTTCAAGGTGCACTACCGGTTGGCCTGGGCGCAGTTCCGCCAGATTGCGAATTAACGTATCGGTATTGATGGTACGGCGGCTGTCCTGGCGCCGACGACTGACGCGCTCACCCAGCAGGTCGCTTTCGCAGATCAGCGCGCGCTGGCGCAGGGTGTCAATAAAGCCGTGTTCGCTGGCCCCTATCATCAGGTAACATCCGGGGGATGACAGCTGTTCAAGACGTTTTACCGGCGTTGGCGACAACTTGATGCGGGACAGTAACTCTTGCAAGGTTTCCCGGCGGCCTTCGCTCTCCACCGAAAACACCACCTGCCCGTTAAACTGCTCCACGAAACGGCGCAGCGCATCCAACGGCGATTTATTCTGATGCTGGACCGCCAGATCCGGCAGCGACTGGTAGCCCATATTCAGGTTGGCGGCTTTGTCCGGCAGCGTATCGCTGCGAAGCTGTACGCGTGGAAACTGCTTGAGCTCGGCGAACAGCGCATCAACCGGTAGCCACAGTGCCTCCGGCGACAACAGTGGGCGCATTGGGTCGACGCGGCGGCTGTCATGACGTTGCTGAACATCCTGCCAGAAGCGCTCGGCACCTTGCTGGATATCGCCAGTATTGACCAGCAGCGTACCGGCTGGCAGATAACTGAACAACGCGGGCAGCGGCTGGTCGAAAAACAGCGGCTGCCAGTATTCGATCCCGGCGGGCAGGGTACCTTTACTCACCTGCTGATAGATATGCTCGGCGTCGCGCCTGACCTCAAACTGCTCGCGCCACTGGCTGCGAAACAGCTCGATGGCGTTTTTGTCAGTAGGAAATTCCCGCGCCGGCAACAAATGAATCTGTTCGACTTCATTCAGGGTTCGTTGGGTATCGGCGTCGAACAGTCGCAGGCTGTCTATCTCGTCATCGAAGAAATCAATACGAAACGGCTCTTCGCTCCCCATCGGGAACAGGTCAAGCAACGCGCCACGGGTGGCGAATTCGCCATGTTCCATCACCTGATCGACGCTACGATAACCGGCCTGTTCCAACTGGCCGCGCAGCCGGTCACGAGACAGGCGCTGGCCTTTTTTCAGCATCAACGCATGGCCGTGCAGGAACGCGTGCGGGCACACTTTCTGCATCAGGGTATTGACCGGCAAGATCAACACGCCGCGTGTTAGCGAGGGAAGCTGGTAAAGCGTAGAGAGACGGGCGGAGATAATTTCCTGGTGGGGCGAGAAGCTGTCGTAGGGCAGCGTTTCCCAATCTGGCAGCGTCATGACCGGGTGGCCGGTAAATTGCTGAATTTCGTCGCGCAAGCGCAGAGCATTTTGCATGTCGGGCGTAATCAGCACCACCAGTCCGGTGTGGCGTTCAACGATTTCTGCGCATTCGACGGCGCAGGCGGCACCGGTAAGCTGACCCAGCAGGCGTTGTTCGCCCGCTTTGCCAGGCAAGGTATAGCGATATTGTTCAGGCATCATCCGATTATCAGGTCTCGATATCCACTAAGAAAAAGTCGGGAAGAGAGAGGCTTAGGGTTCCATAAAGCGGTACTACCCTTTATTATCCTTGTTCACTTTGCTTTAGCAACCTCATCCAGACGGATTTCATGCATCAACCTGTCGCACTTTTTATCGGCCTGCGCTATATGCGAGGGCGGGCCGCGGACCGCTTTGGGCGGTTTGTTTCCTGGTTGTCCGCCATTGGCATTACCCTCGGAGTGATGGCGCTGGTCACCGTCTTGTCGGTGATGAACGGCTTTGAGCGGGAACTGGAAAACAGCATTCTGGGGCTGATGCCTCAGGCACTCATCACGACGCCGCAAGGCTCCCTGAATCCTCAGACATTGTCTGCCGCGTCACTCTCTGGTCTGACGGGCGTCAGGCGCATTGCACCGCTGACGACCGGCGATGTGGTGCTGCAAAGCGCCCGCAGCGTGGCGGTAGGGGTGATGCTGGGTGTCAACCCGGATGAACAAGAGCCGTTGGCGAACTACCTGACACATGGCGCGTCATTACAGCAACTGCAGCCAGGGCAATATCAGGTGATTCTCGGTGAGCAACTGGCCAACCAGCTTGGCGTTAAACCCGGCGATCAACTGCGCCTGATGGTCACCAGCGCCAGTCAGTTGACGCCGATGGGGCGGGTGCCCAGTCAGCGTTTGTTTACCGTGGTCGGCACGTTTTATGCCCACAGCGAAGTGGATGGCTACCAACTGTTGGTGAACCAGCAGGATGCGTCGCGTCTGATGCACTACCCCCTTGGTAACATTACCGGCTGGCGGTTGTGGCTTGATCAACCTCTGGCGGTGGATACGCTGAGTCAGCAGACATTGCCGTCAGGAACGGTATGGAAAGACTGGCGTGAGCGCAAAGGGGAGTTGTTCCAGGCCGTCAGGATGGAGAAAAACATGATGGGGCTGTTGTTGAGCCTGATCGTGGCTGTCGCGGCGTTCAATATCATTACCTCACTGGGTTTGCTGGTGATGGAGAAACAGGGCGAGATCGCCATTTTGCAAACGCAGGGGCTGACCCGGCGGCAAATCATGGCAGTCTTTATGGTTCAGGGCGGCGGCGCGGGTGTGGTGGGCGCGCTGGTCGGGGCGATACTGGGTATGGTGCTGGCCAGCCAGTTGAATACGCTGATACCGATGCTGGGGCTGTTGATTGACGGTGGTTCGCTACCGGTACAAATCCAGCCGTTGCAGGTGATCGCCATTGCGCTGGTCGCTATGCTGCTGGCGTTGCTTTCCACGCTTTATCCTTCCTGGCGCGCGGCCGCCACCCATCCCGCAGAGGCTTTACGTTATGAGTAATTCACCTTTATTGCAGTGCCGTCAGCTGTGTAAACGCTATCAGGAAGGCAACCTGTCGACCGATGTGCTGCGCGATGTGTCATTTGAAATGCAGAATGGCGAGATGATGGCGATTGTCGGCAGCTCTGGATCCGGTAAAAGTACCTTGTTGCATTTGCTGGGTGGGCTGGACGCGCCGACCTCCGGTGAGGTGGTGTTCAAGGGTAACACGTTGAATCAACTGTCAGCGGCGGCGAAAGCGGCGCTGCGTAACCGCGAACTGGGTTTTATCTATCAGTTTCATCATCTGCTGCCGGATTTCACCGCGCTGGAAAATGTGGCGATGCCGCTGCTTATCGGTAATGTGGCCCCCAAAGAGGCCAAAGAACGCGCGCAAACCATGCTGGCGGCAGTCGGTCTGGCACAGCGCAGTCAGCACCGCTCTTCTGAATTGTCCGGTGGTGAGCGCCAGCGTGTGGCGATTGCCCGCGCGCTGGTGAATAACCCGTCACTGGTGCTGGCGGACGAGCCGACCGGCAACCTTGACCAGCGTACTACCGATGCCATTTTTGAGTTACTGGGTGAGCTGAACGTACGTCAGGGGACGGCGTTTTTGGTGGTCACCCACGACCTGAGTCTGGCCCGCCGTCTCGGCCGACAACTGGAAATGCGTGATGGACAGTTGCAGCAGGAGTTAACCCTGATGGGGGCGTCGCAATGACCTTTCCTCCGCTTTCGCTGCTGGTTGGGTTGCGTTTTAGCCGCGGGCGTCGTCGCAGCGGTATGGTATCGCTGATTTCGGTCATTTCCACCCTTGGTATCGCGCTGGGTGTCGCGGTATTGATAGTCGGACTGAGTGCCATGAACGGTTTCGAGCGTGAACTCAACAACCGTATTCTGGCCGTTGTACCGCACGGCGAGATCGAAGCGGGCGAGCAGCCGTTTCGCCACTGGCAACCGTTGTTGCCGAAAATCGAACAGGTGCCTGGCGTGGCTGCTGCCGCGCCTTACGTCAGTTTTACCGGGCTGTTGGAAAACGGAGCCAGTCTCAAGGCGATTCAGTTCAAGGGCGTGGACCCACAACAGGAACTGAAGCTCAGCGCGTTACCCACATTCGTGCAGGATAACGCCTGGTCGCGTTTTCATGCCGGGGCGCAACAGGTAATTATCGGGAAAGGTGTGGCGGATACGCTGGGTGTGAAAAGTGGCGATTGGGTCACGGTCATGATCCCTAACAGCGACCCGCAGATGAAGCTGTTGCAACCCAAGCGCATTCGCCTTCAGGTCGCGGGTATCCTGCAGTTGAGCGGTCAGTTGGATCATAGCCTGGCACTGGTACCGCTGGCGGATGCGCAGCAGTATCTGGAGCTGGGTGATGGCGTGACCGGTATCGCCATCAAAGTGCAGGATGTGTTCGCCGCGCAGAAAGTGGTGCATGACGCTGGGGAAGCCACCAGCCTCTTTGTGTATATCCGCAGTTGGATCGGCACTTACGGGTACATGTACCGCGATATTCAAATGATCCGCACCATTATGTATCTGGCGATGGTGTTAGTGATTGGGGTGGCCTGTTTCAACATCGTTTCCACGCTGGTGATGGCGGTGAAGGACAAAAGCAGCGATATCGCGGTATTGCGCACGCTGGGAGCGGGCGATGGCCTTATCCGCGCGATTTTTGTCTGGTACGGGCTATTGGCCGGGTTGCTCGGTAGCATCGTCGGTACCGTGGTCGGGATTGTGGTCACGTTGCAACTGACGCCGATTATCCGTGGGCTTGAAACGCTTACCGGTCATCATTTCTTGTCCGGTGATATCTATTTCATCGATTTTCTGCCGTCCGAGCTGCACATGCTGGACGTGGTTATCGTGTTGGGAACCTCGCTGGTGTTGAGTCTGATAGCCAGTTGGTATCCGGCCCGGCGCGCCAGCCGTATCGATCCGGCGCGGATATTGAGCGGTCAGTAATCTGAAACGCCATTGCCTTAGGTAATGGCGTTGTTTTTTGTCCGATGTGCGACGTGAAGGGAGCATCCATGTACTACGGCTTTGACATCGGAGGCACCAAGATAGAGCTGGCGGTATTTGACGCCGGGCTACAGCGTATCTGGCAAAAACGTATTCCGACCCCCCGTGATGATTATGAGCATTTGTTAAATGACCTGATGACGTTAACACGTGAGGCGGATGCGTTGAGTGGGTGTCAGGGAACCGTCGGCGTCGGTGTGCCAGGCATGGAAAATGCGGATGATGGCACCTTGTTCGCAGCCAACCTGCCCGCCGCGATGGGGCGACCGCTGCGGGCCGATCTCAGTCAGCGACTGCAACGTGAGGTTCGGCTCAGTAACGATGCCAATTGCTTTGCACTCTCGGAAGCCTGGGACAACGAATTTCGTGCTTACCCGGTGGTGCTGGGGATTATTCTCGGCACCGGTATGGGTGGTGGTCTGGTGGTGAACGGCCGGGTCGTTGACGGGAAAAACGGTGTCGCCGGGGAACTGGGACACTTTCGCCTGCCGGTCGATGCGCTGGATATTCTTGGCGCGTCTATTCCTCGGGTGCCCTGCGGCTGCGGGCGTACCGGTTGTGTGGAAAATTACCTTTCCGGACGTGGGTTTGAATGGTTGTACGCGCATTTTTACCATCGTACGTTGTCGGCACCGGAGATTATCCGTGCTTTCTACGCTGGCGACCCGCAGGCACAGACGCATGTCGATCGCTATCTGGCGTTGCTGGCGGTATGTTTGGGAAATCTGCTAACGTTGATTGACCCGCATCTGGTCGTGTTTGGCGGTGGGTTGTCGAATTTCGATGAGATTTACCGTCAGTTGCCGCAGCGATTGCCAGACAATCTGTTGCCGGTGGCTCGCGTCCCGCGTATTGAGAAAGCACGACATGGCGATGCAGGCGGCGTGCGCGGCGCAGCATTGCTACACTTGATGAGTCCGTCGCTGCCGTCCTGATGTGGATGCGGCGATGGATAACCCCGCTGTCAGAGCGGACATAAAGCGAACCCGCCGAGAGTCAATCAGCAGCGGTATGCGTAAGACAGGCTAAGGAGCAGACATGCACTCGCGTCAACGATTACACCGTTTTCGGCAACGAAAACGTCTGCGTCATCAGCGTTTGTGTGCCCGCATTTTTCATCTTGATTATCTGGTGGTCAAAAACGTGAATAAACCACGTGTTGTTGTACTTACCGGAGCAGGGATTTCTGCTGAGTCCGGTATTCGCACGTTCCGTGCGTCGGATGGGTTGTGGGAAGAACATCGGGTGGAGGATGTCGCGACCCCGGAAGGGTACCATCGCGATCCGCAAACGGTTCAGAATTTCTACAATATGCGTCGTCGGCAGCTACAGCAGCCGGAGATTGCACCGAATGCCGCGCATCTGGCGTTGGCGGAGCTGGAAGCCGCGCTGGGCGACCATTTTTTACTGGTCACACAAAATATTGACAACCTGCATGAGCGCGCTGGCAATAAACGAATCATCCACATGCACGGTGAATTGCTGAAAGTGCGTTGCAGCCACAGTGGACAAGTCTTTGAGTGGACAGACGATCTATCCGTCGACGATCGTTGCCATTGCTGCCAGTTCCCGGCACCGTTGCGTCCGCATGTGGTGTGGTTCGGTGAAATGCCATTGGGTATGGATCACATCTACCATGCGTTGTCACAGGCGAATGTGTTCATTGCCATTGGGACATCAGGCCATGTGTATCCGGCGGCGGGTTTCGTTCACGAAGCGCGGGTGCACGGCGCTCACACTGTGGAACTGAATCTGGAACCGAGTGAGATCCAAAGCCAGTTTGATGAACATATTTATGGACCCGCCAGCAAGGTTGTCGTGGAGTATGTCCATCGCTGGCTTGCACGGCATGGGTTAACATCAAGCTGAATCTCAACCTGAGTCCGCCGATCGAGCTGCCCAGCGTGGGCGTGTGCCGACCGGCGCCGGTTCCGCCACCGGTGGGCGTTCCTGCATCAGCGCATCACGGCGGGCGCGCAGGCACTCTTCAAGCTGGTCAAACGGCAGGTTGGCTTCATGATTATAGAAGCTGTATTCGCACTCGACGCAGGCGTCGGATGGCTTGCTATCCCGACTGAGGCCTTGGCGTCGGGCGCGATGCAGCATGCGTAGAAAGGATGCCAGCATAACGTTACTCCGCAACAGGGTGATGAAAGTCACTCTATTAAGGTAGTTGAGATTTCTTAGAACGAAAAATAATCAAATTAGATGAGATAATCACATTTCATACCATACCGTAGAGGGTCGCCGTCCTGTTTGCTGGCGGCAGGCTTTGCGGGCCGCTTTCCATTCTTTGGCGAAAATTCCCGGCATCAGCTTGATATCACTGTGGATATGCGCATTATGGTGCCATGATCCGATTTCTTCATGACAGGCTCTCGCATGCTCTCAACCCCGGCAGGCTATACCCAACTGAAACAGCAGCAGCGGCGGCGTGATCGCCAGCGCTTGCTGGGGCTGTGGCTCTTGCTGGCCGTGGGAGTGGCGGTGAGCCTGTGTGCTGGCGATCGTTGGATTGCGCCGACACACTGGCTGGACCCTGAATCCTCGCTGTTCATCTGGCAACTGCGGTTGCCGCGTACGTTGGCGGTCATGCTAGTGGGAGCGGGGCTGGCAATGAGCGGCGCGGTTATGCAGGCCGTGTTTGATAATCCGTTAGCCGAACCCGGATTGTTGGGTGTTTCCAACGGTGCGGGCGTGGCGCTGGTCATCGCGGTGCTGCTTGGTCACGGGATGCTGCCAGTCTGGAGCCTCAGCCTGTGCGCCATCATTGGCGCATTGCTGGTGACAGTATTGCTGTTGCGCTTTTCCCGCGCTGGCGTTTCCAATGCGCGTTTGCTGCTTATTGGCGTGGCGCTGGGCATTATTTGTAGCGCATTGATGACCTGGGCGGTGTATTTCAGCACCAGTCTCGACCTGCGCCAGTTGATGTACTGGATGATGGGCGGCTTTAGCGGTGTGGACTGGCGTTATAGCGGGTTAATGCTACTGATGTTGCCTTTACTGGTCTGGCTGGCGCGTTGCGGTGGGGTACTAAATCATCTGGCACTGGGTGAGCAGGCTGCCCGGCAATTGGGTGTCGCGGTATTGTACTGGCGTCATCTGCTGGTGCTGGCGATGGGGGCGTTGGTCGGCATCAGTGTGGCGCTGGCTGGCGTGATAGGGTTTGTCGGGTTGGTTATCCCGCATATTTTGCGCTTGTGTGGGCTGACGGATCAGCGCTATCTATTAACCGGGTGTGGTCTGGCTGGCGCCGTTGTGTTGATGCTGGCGGATACACTGGCGCGGACTCTGCTGGCCACGGCGGAACTGCCGGTTGGCGTGGTCACCGCCACATTGGGGGCGCCCTGGTTTATCTGGCTGCTGTTGCGCCATCAGGTGTGATTCCGCCTGGTATCCGTTATGACGCCATGACCCGCCGACAGAGAATCGTTTCGATAACATAAATCGGTTTACTACCATCAGTTGATTCGATGATATCCGTTAGTTTGACAACAACAGGAACAGACAATGAGCAATGACATCTACGCAATTCCCCTGCAAACCATCGACGGCCGCCAGACATCACTGGAAAACTGGCGTAATAATGTGCTGCTGGTCGTGAATGTGGCCTCAGAGTGTGGGCTGACCCGGCAATATGAAACGCTGGAGAATCTATATGAAACCTATCGCGATCGCGGGTTCGCGGTGCTGGGTTTCCCTTCCAATGAATTCGCCGGGCAGGAGCCGGGCAGCAACGAAGACATACAGGCCTTCTGCCGTGGGACTTTTGGCGTCGAGTTCCCGATGTTTGGCAAGATTGAAGTCAATGGTAGCGGTCGTCACCCCTTGTATCAGGCGTTGATTCAGGCTCAACCAGAGGCGCTGCGACCACAAGGCAGTGAGTTCTACGAGCGCCGTGTCAGTAAAGGTCAGGCCCCTGCACACCCTGGCGATATTCTGTGGAATTTTGAAAAATTCCTGATTAATCGCCGTGGCAATGTTGTGGCGCGTTTTTCGCCGGACATGACGCCGGACGACAGTGCGATCATCAAAGCGATTGAGCAGGCGCTGGCGCAGTAATCGTGACGCATCAACCCCTGCTGAGCCTTAATCACGTCAGTGTCGCTGGGCGGTTGTCCTCGGTGACGCTAGGCTGTCATAGCGGTGAGCTGGTGCATATTATTGGCCCCAATGGGGCCGGTAAGAGTACCTTGCTGGCACTGATGGCGGGGCTACAGCCGGGAGAGGGCGAAACGCAGTTGTTGGGGCAGGCCATGGCGGTGTGGTCGGCGCGCGATATGGCGAGAGTGCGCGCTTATTTGCCCCAGAATCACAGCGCACCGACGTTGATGCCGGTATTCCAGTACCTGCAACTGCACCAGCCAGCGTCAGGTGAGGCGGATGAGGTGGATAGGGTGGTTCAGCGGCTGGCTGAGCGGCTGTCGTTAGCCGATAAACTGCGCCGTCCGTTGACGCGTTTGTCTGGCGGTGAATGGCAACGGGTCAGGCTGGCGGCGGTGTTGTTGCAGGTTTGGCCGACATTGAACCCCTCCGCCCGGCTATTGTTGCTCGATGAGCCCGTCGCCAGCCTGGATATCGCCCAGCGCGTCGCGTTGGATGCGTTGCTGGCGGAGCTATGCCGTGCTGGTATCACCGTGGTGGCGTCAGGCCATGATCTGAACCACAGTTTGCACCATGCTGATCGCGTCTGGCTGTTGTCCGGCGGCGAAGTGGCCGCTCAGGGTACCGCTGCCGAGGTGATGCGGCCAGAAACGCTATCGTCGGTTTTTGGCGTCGCCTTTACCGATTATGTACTGGAAGGGCGGCACTGGATGTTGGCACAGCAGGAGTGATAAACGGTGGTATAAGCGGCGAGATAGTCGCCGTAACGTACCGTTAAGACAGAAAAATTCTCTGTTCTCGAACGATTAACGTCAGAGCGTGAATGATAATATGTCGTAATTCGGTTTTTGTGGGGCATCCCGGTAACAGTGAGCATAACGGCATGAGGTTCTGGAGAGTCTGGCTAATAGTGGTGGCATTGTTTCTGGCCGGGTGTAGCAGTCATGTTCCGCAGAGTACCCGTTTGGGTGATACCAGCGAGGTGCGTTCGCAACTGCACGCCCAACTGGCGCAGTGGCGTGGTACGCCGTATCGCTATGGCGGGCTTGATCACAATGGTATTGATTGTTCCGGTTTTGTTTATCTGACCTTCCGTGACCGATTCGGTCTGACATTACCGCGCTCTACCGAGGAGCAAACTGAAATCGGCACCCGCGTTGACCGCAGTGACTTATTACCCGGCGATCTGGTCTTTTTCCGCACTGGCAGCGGCGAAAACGGGCTGCATGTCGGTATCTACGACAGTAATGACCAGTTTATCCACGCTTCTACCAGTCGCGGTGTCATGCGTTCATCGCTGAACAACGTTTACTGGAAACGGGCCTACTGGCAGGCCCGCCGCATCTGATTTTACGGCCGCCTGACGGTGGCCTGCTGTTTTCGGAGCCTCGTCATGCCCGCACTGCGTTTGTTGATTTCCGACTCTGTCGACCCCTGGTTCAATCTGGCCGTGGAAGAGTGCATCTTTCGTCAGATGCCGCCGACGCAGCGGGTGCTGTTTTTGTGGCGAAATGCCGAAACGGTGGTGATTGGCCGGGCACAGAATCCGTGGAAAGAGTGCAACACCCGACGGATGGAACAAGATGGCATCAAGCTGGCCCGGCGCAGTAGCGGCGGTGGGGCGGTGTTTCATGACCTGGGTAATACCTGTTTCACCTTTATGGCGGGTAAACCGGGTTACGACAAAAGCGTCTCGACAGGGATCATCTTGCGCGCGCTGTCTGTGCTGGGAGTAGAGGCACAGGCGTCGGGGCGTAATGATTTAGTGATTGAGACGGCGGATGGTGTCAGGAAAATTTCCGGTTCGGCCTACCGGGAAAGTATTGACCGGGGATTCCATCATGGAACCTTGCTGCTTGACGCCAACCTGTCGCGCCTGGCGGATTACCTCAACCCGGATAAAAAGAAATTGCAGGCGAAAGGTATTGCCTCAGTACGTTCACGCGTGGCGAATCTGGTGGAATTATTGCCGGATATTCGCCATGAAACGGTGTGCAACGCCGTGACACAGGCGTTTTTCGAACACTATCAGGCAGTGTGTCAGCTAGAGATTATCTCGCCGGATGCGTTCCCTGATCTCCCCGGGTTCGCTGAGCGGTTCGCGCATCAGAGCAGTTGGGAGTGGAATTTTGGTCAGGCTCCGGAATTTAGCCATACGCTGGATACCCGTTTTGACTGGGGCGGAGTAGAACTGCATTTTGATGTGGAGCGAGGTGTGATCAGTCGGTGCCAGCTGTTTACCGATAGTCTGAATCCTACCCCGTTGGAGGCGTTAGCCGACCGGCTGAAAGGGGTATTTTACCGCCCCGAAGCATTGCTTGCGGTAGGAGAGCAATTGGCTGTGGATTATCCTCAGCAACACAATGAAATACGTGCACTGACTGTCTGGCTATCGGAAAACGTGCGTTAATAATTTGAAATCTCTATTAGGGGTTTGTCTGAAAAGTGAAAAACGGATTGTTTTTAGACAGAGCCAAACGATAAATTAACATCGGTTTGGGCAGTAACCAACATGGTATTCGCGTGAAAAGGACGAGGATTATTTATCATATTTTCTTACGGGTTTTTAGGCGTAGGTGAGTGATTAGACGCAGTGCCATTGACCCGCTTTGAATATTATTGTTAATAATCTTTAATGCTTCTGGAGTGATAGCAGCGAATAGGATCAGGTCAGGCAGCGCATTTTGTCTGACTGCTCGTTACGGCGGGTTCATCTTTTAACTCTGGCTATAACACTATGCGTATCCAGCTTGCAGTTGACTATGTCAGTCAGTACCACTTTTCTCCTGTCTATCACCTGGACTCACGGTTACTGGCACTGGAGATGAGCGGACGTTTCAAGAACGAATCAGGTGGGTTTTCCGTCCCACAGGCGATTTTACTGGGTATGCTGAATCGCCGCCAAAAGCAGTCATTGCTCAGAGAACAACTGGCGATCCTCAAAGAGAAATCAGCCTGGTTTATCCGTCATCGAGTTGTGGTGGTGCTGAAAATCGATCACACGCTGACGGAATTTCTGGTCGACGATACGTTGCTGGGGCGGGAATTTCGCTCGCTGCCTTTCCTGCAGCTTGAAATTAATGAGAATTTCCCCGATATATCATCCGGACGGAATAATCCGCTGCTGATGAAATTAAGTCAGTCGTTCCATTTATGGCTGGATGATTTTGGTTCCGGCAAAATGAATATGAAACCTTTCTATGATGGTGTCATTTCCAGTGTGAAAATGGATACGGCATTTACTAATAAATTATTAACGCGTCCTGTTTGTGTGTCTATTATTAACCCTATGTTACTGGCGATGAGGAAACAATGTCCCTCGCTAAAGGTGGTGGCAAAAGGGGTAGATAATGTCGCGGGTTTTGAGAAGGCGCTTGAGCTTAATGTTAATGCCGTTCAAGGGCAATTATGGCCCTCGGTGTCGCCAGACGCGTTGGATAACGTATTGATGCCGGTAGCCTGTTACGGTTGATCGCCATCCTCGGTTGACCACTATCCTTGGTTGACTACTATCCCGCTTGTTCGCTACCCATGCGGATGCCGTGCCCAGTGTGGTATGGCATCCGCATGGCAATGTCGCCCCCGGTTATATGATGCACGCGCTTGTATGTTCCTATCCAACGTAACGTTTCTGTCGGTGTGTTCTTATCGGCTAATAGCCCTGTAGTTACTCCGTGTTAATTCTCCCGTTGCAGTTCTACACTGATGAAAAAGGGGGAAGTTATGCCACATCACCTGCCGTTCAATAATCACTATCACCAGCAACTGCCGGGATATTATACCGAGCTGACGCCAACGCCGTTGCATGGCGCGCGGTTGCTGTATCACAACGCCTCCCTTGCGCAGGAACTCGGGTTATCCGCTGACTGGTTTGAAGGCGATAACCAGCGTATCTGGACTGGCGAACGACTGTTGCCCGGTATGGCGCCGTTGGCTCAGGTGTACAGCGGCCATCAATTCGGCGTCTGGGCCGGGCAACTGGGTGATGGCCGCGGCATCCTCCTGGGGCAACAGCAACTGGCGGATGGCCGCACGCAGGACTGGCATCTCAAAGGTGCCGGGCTGACCCCGTATTCGCGTATGGGCGACGGGCGGGCCGTGTTGCGTTCCGTTGTGCGCGAGTTTCTGGCATCGGAAGCGTTACACCACCTCGGTGTTCCTACCACGCGTGCGTTAACCATCGTCAGTAGTGATCATCCAGTGCGGCGTGAGCAGGAAGAGCGCGGAGCGATGCTATTGCGGGTAGCGGATAGCCATGTCCGTTTCGGGCATTTCGAACATTTCTATTACCGGCGTGAACCCGAGCAAGTCCGTCAGTTGGCAGAATACGTGATTGCCTGTCACTGGCCACAGTGGCAGCAGGACGCCGATCGCTATTATCTGTGGTTCAGTGATGTGGTGGCGCGCACGGCGAGGTTGATTGCACACTGGCAGGCGGTTGGGTTCGCTCACGGTGTGATGAATACCGACAACATGTCCATTCTCGGGTTGACTATCGACTATGGCCCGTTCGGGTTTATGGACGACTATCAGCCCGATTATATCTGTAATCACTCGGATCATCAGGGACGCTACGCCTTCGATAACCAACCCGCCGTGGCGTTATGGAATCTGCATCGTCTGGCGCAATCACTGTCAGGGTTGATACCCGTAGCGCGGTTACAACAGGCGCTGGAGGGGTATGAACCTGCATTGATGCAGCGATTCGGTGAGCTGATGCGCGCTAAATTGGGGTTTGATACGCCGCAGGCGCAGGATAACGATCTGCTGGTCGGCTTGTTGCAACTGATGAAGCGGGAGCGGGCGGATTATACCTTTATTTTTCGGCTGCTGTCGGAAACGGAACGACACAGCAGCCACTCCCCACTTCGAGATGTCTTTATCGACCTGGCGGCATTTGATGAGTGGTTCAGTGCTTATCGCCAACGGCTGATGTTGGAAAGCGCGGATGATACCGAGCGTCAGCAACGGATGAAACAGGCTAATCCGCGTTATATCTTGCGTAATTATCTGGCCCAGCAGGCGATTGATCTGGCAGAAAAAGAGGATGTCAGTGCGCTTGCCCGTCTGCATCAAACGCTGCAACAACCCTATGCCGAGCAACCTGATAAGGCTGATTTGGCCGCTTTGCCACCAGACTGGGGGAAGCATCTGGAGATTTCCTGCTCCAGTTAGATTCGTTTCGTCGGTATGCAACGCGGGTGAAGAAAAACACGATAACTGACTGTATGATGATGGGAATTACGGGGCCAGGGGACTCGTTATTTCCTATGACACGCCGTAAAATCAATATAAGTCAGGGCTGCATCCTCTGTTTTTCCTGATGCGGGTTCAGCGACAAAGTCGATGCGTTGAGGCAGGACGTTGTGTGTGGTAACCGCTCATCGGTGTGATGATAATGTGGATGTGAACCATCCTGGCTGACAGCAACAACGCCAGTGGCTAAAAACGGCGTAATAAAAGCCGTGTCATTTTAAGTACAGGGGATAAATGGATGTTGGTAGTCAAACGAAATACGCAAAGACGGCTTTTGCGAGTAGCCGGTTCGATTTGGTTGGGTAGCGTATTGACTTCGTTTTCCGTTCAGGCAGCGTCACCCATGGTGTCCGGAAATGTGGCGGCGTCAGCGGTGACCCAAAATCACGCCTCCCAACATGATTCCTCTGTCACGGCAGGGTTGCCTGCCGGTATTACCCCTTACTACCTGAACGAGCTGACTGCGCTCTATTCGCGCCAGCATAAACGGCCGATATGGGGCGACACTCAGGCGGTAAAAGCCTTCCAGCAACAACTTGCGGAGGTGGCGCTATCCGGTGTTCAGCCGCAATTTACCACCTGGGTGAGCTGGTTAACCGATCCTAAATTGAACGGTTTTGCTCGCGATGTGGTGCTGTCTGATGCCATGCTGGGGTATATGCAATTTGTTGCCGGGGTAGAGAAAAATGGCAACAGTTGGCTATACGGCAGTGTTCCTTACAAACTGGCTTTACCGCCGGTAGCGATGATGGAACAGTGGCAGCGGGCGATGGCGTCAGGTAATGGGGTTGCGTTTATGGCGTCACTGGCTCCCCACCATTCCCAGTATGAGAAAATGCATGCGGCATTGAAAGATATGCTGATGGATAAACGCCCCTGGCCGAAGCTGATGCTGGCGGATTCGTTGCGTCCCGGTGATGAAAGTAATGTGTTACCGGTACTGAGAGACATTCTGTTGCGCACCGGCATGCTCAGCCAGAATAGTGCGGCTATGCCGCTGTTTAATGATGCCTCGTCAGACAATGCATCCCCGTTGCGTTATGAAGGTGAACTTGTCGAGGCGGTAAAACGTTTCCAGCATTCACAAGGTTTGCAGGACGATGGCGTTATTGGCAAGCGCACCCGTGACTGGCTCAATGTATCATCGCAGATGCGCGCGACATTGCTGGCGTTGAATATCCAGCGTTTGCGGCTGGTGCCGGATAATGTCAACAGCGGTATTATGGTCAACATCCCTAACTACTCGCTCATCTATTATCAGCATGGGGCGGAGATTTTGTCGTCCAGGGTGATTGTCGGCCAGCCTAAACGCAAGACGCCGTTGATGAGCACTTCACTGAGCAATGTGGTGATGAACCCGCCGTGGAACGTGCCTACTACGCTGACGCGTCAGGATATCATTCCCAAAGTGATTCAGGATCCAGCGTATCTACAGCGTCACGGTTATACGGTGTTGTCGGACTGGACCGAGAGCGCCCAACCTATCGACCCGTCCATGATTGACTGGCCGATGATGTCAGCCAGCAACTTCCCTTATCGCTTGCGTCAGGCACCGGGCGACAGCAATTCGCTGGGGCGCTATAAATTTAATATACCCAATACGGATTCTATCTATTTGCATGACACGCCTAACCATGCGTTATTCCAGAAAGATATTCGGGCGCTGAGTTCCGGGTGTGTGCGTGTTAATAAGGCTTCTGAACTGGCGGCGTTGTTGTTACAGGATGCCGGCTGGAACAATGCCCGCATTTCATCAACCCTGGAGCAGGGGAATACGACCTACGTGGCAGTGCGCCAGCGGATACCGGTGAATTTTTACTATCTCACCGCCTGGGTGGCTGACGATGGCAAGCCCCAATTCCGCACAGATATTTACAATTATGATGACACGGTGAAAACCGGCGCACTGGCTTTGTCTAAAGTGGGATTATTATTACAGTAACTATCCGTAATTCGGGCAATTCCTGAATCACGGTGGCGGGGTGGCGAAGTGGAAGCCAGTGAGAGTGGGCGTCAGCATGTGGGTAAAGCGGGTTGACGGACCACTCCCAGGCAGTTAAGGTGCAAAGCGGTACATTTATGCGCCATTTTTGCTTGTTGTTTTTCTCTTCGCTTCTTTTAGCCCAGGGTATGCAATCTTTATGGAATACATTGATAATCATCGACGCAAATGGTTGGCGATCGGCGGCGCGGCGTTAGGGATGGCGCTGTTGTTACCGGGTCAGGCGCTGGCCTCGCTTTCCACCTCGCGTCCACGCATTCTCACGCTGAACAATATCAACACCGGTGAACATATTAAGGTCGAGTTCTTCGACGGTCGGCGTTATAACAAAGCAGAGTTATCCCGGTTAAACCATTTTTTCCGTGATTATCGGGCCAATAAAGTCAAAACTATCGACCCCGCGCTGTTTGATCAGCTATACCGCCTGCAGGTCATGTTGGGTACGACCAAGCCGGTACAGCTGATCTCGGGTTACCGTTCTTACAGCACCAATGAGGATTTGCGGTCGCACAGTAAGGGCGTGGCGAAACAGAGCTACCACACCCAGGGAAAAGCCATGGATTTCCATATTGAAGGCGTCCAACTGGCGAATATCCGAAAAGCGGCGCTGAAAATGCGCGCCGGTGGTGTAGGGTATTACCCGCAGAGCAATTTTGTGCACATCGATACCGGTGCCATTCGCACCTGGTAGTATTGGTACCTGCTGGTAGTATTAGTACCTGATAGCATAAATGCAGGTGCCAGCCGGGCAATATCGGTGGTTTTATTCCCTGAATAAGGATGTCGAGTAGAAACGGAGCGGTATGAAGTACCAAATTATTCCTGTTACGGCCTTCAGCCAAAATTGCACCCTGCTGTGGTGTGAGAAAACGTTGCAGGCCGCTATTGTTGATCCCGGCGGCGAAGCCGACAAAATTAAACAGGCCGTAGCACAGGCGGGGGTGACAGTAACCCAGATTCTGCTGACGCATGGTCATCTGGATCATGTTGGAGCGGCGGCGGCGTTGTCTGAATATTTTCAGGCTCCTATCGTTGGCCCACAGCGTGAAGACGCTTTTTGGCTGGATGGATTGCCGGCTCAGAGCCGTATGTTCGGCCTGAATGATTGCCCACCGCTGACGCCAGCTCGCTGGCTGGAAGACGGTGATACCGTTACTGTGGGTGAGTCCGTATTATCGGTGTTGCATTGCCCTGGGCATACGCCAGGTCATGTGGTGTTTGTCGATAAGCAGGAGCGTTTTGCTCAGGTGGGTGATGTCATTTTCCGCGGTGGTGTAGGGCGTAGCGATTTCCCTCAAGGGAACCATCAAGCGTTGATAGCCTCTATCCGCACGAAACTGTTCCCTTTGGGGGATGATATCGCGTTTATCCCGGGGCATGGTCCAATGTCTACCTTTGGTGACGAACGTCGTACCAATCCATTTGTGCGTGATACCGAGTAATAATCGCGCTATCTACCAAC
>NZ_CM001977.1:1660908-1806936 GCF_000406165.1 Dickeya zeae NCPPB 2538
TATTACAGTACGGCGACGATGGCTTCGCACAACGGTGCCATGTTCTCTGGTGTCATACCGGCTACGTTGATGCGGCCTGAGTTCACGGCGTAAATACCGAACTCGTTACGCAGACGCAATACCTGGTCTTTATTGAGACCACTGAAGGAGAACATGCCATTCTGGTTGATAATAAAGGAGAAGTCCTGATTAGCGCCTTTTTCCTGCAAGGTGCTGACAAACAGGTGGCGCATGCGCTGGATGCGTTCGCGCATTGCCGTTAATTCCTGTTCCCAGATATTGCGCAGGGATTCGTTAGACAACACGGTCGCCACCACTGCCGCACCGTGTGACGGCGGGTTAGAGTAGTTGGCGCGAATGCCTGCTTTGACCTGACTGAATGCCGTATCGGCAATAGCGGCGTCAGCCGCCACAATCGTGCAGGCACCGACACGTTCGTTGTACAGACCAAAGTTCTTGGAATAGGAACTGGCGACGATCAGCTCCTGATGTCTGGCGGCAAAAATACGCAGGCCTTCAGCGTCTTCCTCAAGGCCACGGGCAAAGCCCTGATAAGCGAAGTCGAACAACGGCAGCCAGCCTTTCTCCTGTGCCAGTACCGCCAGTTGTTCCCACTGTTCTTTCGTCGGATCGATACCAGTAGGGTTGTGGCAGCAGCCATGGAACAGAACGACATCGCCCGCCTGGGCCGCGCTCAGGCTGGTCAGCATGCCGTCAAAATCCAGCTTGTGGTTAGCTGCATCGTAGTAGGTGTAATCACAGACTTCGAGGCCGACAGCGGCAAAAACGTTTTTGTGGTTCGGCCAGCTTGGATTGCTCACCCAAATGCGCTTGGCGCTGGTCTGGTTGGCAATGAAGTCTGCTGCCACGCGTAAGCCACCGGTGCCGCCCGGCGTCTGTGCGGTGCGTGCACGTTTATTCGCAATGATGTTACTCTGCTTACCAAATAACAGCTCCTGAGTGCAGCGGGCGAATTCCGGTATGCCATCAATACTCAGGTAGTTTTTGGTGGTTTCTGTTTCCAGCAGTAACTGCTCTGCTTTTTTTACGCTGGTGAGTACAGGTGTCTTGCCGGTTTCGTCTTTATAGACCCCAATCCCCAGGTTAATCTTGTGGGGGCGTTCGTCAGCGCGAAACAAATCGGCCAACCCCAGGATCGGGTCAGCAGGTGCGGCAGAGATTTTTTCAAACATTGCGAAGTAATCCATGACAGAGAATAAACAGAAATAGCAGGTTAACGCCAGCGTTCGGCTTTGCCAACCGTTTGCATCAAAAGAAACGGAAATAATGAGAGCGGTGGGGCAGTCGGGATTTTTTCCCGATACTCATGACAAAGGCAGCGTATACACTGTCGTTATCGTGTGTATCGGGAATAGTGCGGGTTGTCAGAACTGATATACCAGGCCGGTGAACAGGGTGTCATCGGTCTTTCTGGCAAACGGATTATTGGTACTGCTAATCAGGTTGCGCAGATAGGCGACATTCATCACCATGTTCTTATTGAAGGTGTAATTCACCCCTAGACTGACGTAGCGGGTAATGTATCCGCTGGTAGCTTGCCCGAGGCCGGTTTCATCGTATGCCCTGGCGGCGATATAGGCTAAAGATGGTGTCAGTCCCGTATCAAAGTGATACTGCGCGACCGCCTCGAAGATCTTGGTTTTATCGGCAAAGGCGGTGGTGGACGTACCGATGAAGGTCAGGTTGTGGAATAGGCCATACATAACTGCGAGATAGGCGCTGTTGGCATCGTATTTCACCCCCGCAGCCCAGGCATCAGCTTTGTCGCCTTCATTGGTTGCGCGTTGTGCCGTTGTACGATTAACCGTTTCGTAAGACGCGATAACCCCCAGACCACTGGGGGAGGTATACGCGGATGATACGCCCACACCATACCGACCTGAAGGGCGGGGTTGCTGGAATCCGTGTGTGCAGACTGATACTGCAAACCGATATCCCACCCGTCGACCAGGCCAAAGAAATTCTTGTTGCGATAGGTCGCAACGCCAGCAGTACGGCCAGTAATACTGTCGGTATAGCCTTGGTCACCACCAAACTCTGGCAACACATCGGTATAGGATAAGCCGTCGTAGGCGATGCCTTTATTCCTGCCGTAGTCGATACTGCCGAATTGACGAAATTTCAAACCCGCGTACGCATAGCGGGTTTTCCCGTTTACCACGTTGGTGTCTTCCGCCTTACTGGCATCAAAGTGGTATTCGTAGTTGCCGTAACCGGTAATATCCTGGTTTATCTGCGTCTCGCCTTTTATTCCCAACCGTGCATACGTCGAATCACCATTCCCTTTGAAACTGTTGGTTTTATCGCCAAAGTAATAACCTGCCCGCACCTTGCCATACAGATCAATTTTATTACCCTGGTTATTATAAACGTCAGCCGCGCTGGCCAGCCCGCCGGAAAACAAGCATACCGATACCGCTGACATCGCTATCAGATGTTTCATCACCCTTACCCTCATAACCCGTTAATGTGCGCTGCCGCATTTCTGCCGGACAGCAAAGAGAAGCCGCTGGAGTATTGTTATTTTTTTGTTTTTTTCGGCTGCAGTCTCACATCCTGGAAGGGAGGGAACCAGACTGAATGTGATACGAGAGTGGTAGGGGTGCAATATTATGTTTTTATCCGAATAAAATTATTATGTTTCAGTTTTGTTTATTTTTTAATTGTTATTAAACAATGGGTTATGGTTTTTTTCTTTGTTGTGGTTTTATTAATTTTAGATGTGATTTTCAAGACCGGCGTCAGTGGTGTACATCAACAGGCATGAGTATCACTGTGGAATGTCACGTGTGGAGGGCAATTAATTTTCACAGGGTAGGGGCAGAATACATTTTTCTTTTTAAAGGGAAGGTTGCCGGATAAGAAAAAGCCGGGGCGTTATCCCCGGCTTTACGCAACGTCACTTCAGAGAAGTGAAGCTGGATTAGAACTGGTAAACCACACCGACAGCAACGCGGTCGTCAGTTGCCATATGGTATGCATTGCTGCTGCTCAGCAGGTTCATGTCATACTCGGTATAGGTTGAGAAGTTCTTGTTGAAGGAGTAGGTCAGACCATAGCTGACATATTTCACGATGTAATCGTTCAGATGGGTTGCAGCAGTCTCATCTTTCGCCTTAGCAGAAACATAACCGATAGACGGTTTCAGACCGAAGTCAAACGCGTACTGGGCAACAGCTTCAAAGACTTGTGTTTTGTCGAAAGCAGTTGTGCCAGAGTAGGTGTTTCCAGTTTTGAAGGAGCTGAAGCCAACGTAAGACAGGTTACGGTATTCACCGTAGGTGGCTGCCACATAAATGCTGTTGGCATCATATTTCAGGCCAGTGGCCCATACTTCTGCATCGGTACCGCGACCATCAGTTGCCTGAGTGGCGAAGGTGGAGTTTTTGTTAGCACGGTTGACATGACCGTAAGACCCAACAATACCTACGCCAATCGGAGAGGTGTAGGAGGTAGACACCGCGTAGCCAGCACCGAGGTTGTTTCTGGAGTTAGCAATGGAGTCATTATGCGCAGACTGGTAGCTCAGGCCAAAGTTCAGGCCGTCAACCAGACCGAAGAAGTTTTTGTTGCGATAGTTAGCCACACCAGAGCTACGGCCGGTAAAGCTGTTGGTGTAACCAGAGTCACCACCCCATTCCGGCAGTACGTCAGTATAAGCGATCCCATCGTAAGTCACGTTACGGTTACGACCGTAATCCAGAGAGCCAAAGTTGGCAAATTTCAGACCAGCATAAGCATAACGCGTTTTACCGCTGGCACCGTTAGTATCTTCAGCGTTGGCGGCGTTGAACTGATATTCCAAACGGCCGTAACCAGTCAGGTCGCTGTTGATTTTGGTTTCACCCAAGAAACCCAGACGAGCATAGGTCTGGTCACCGCTGTTGCCGCTATCTTTGGAGAAGTAGTGCAGGCCGTCAATTTTACCGTTCAGGTCCAGCTTGTTGCCGTCTTTGTTATAAACTTCTGCTGCGTTGGCGGCACCTGCTGCCAACAGTGCCGGGATTACCACTGCCAGAATATTACGTTTCATCATTATAAATAACCCTCATTGTGTTGGTTCACGCCCACTCATTTTTGCAGAACAATCTGAACTGAACTTCTGCATTATGGTGGTGTCTTATGTGTCCAAACGCA
Organism: Dickeya zeae NCPPB 2538; assembly: GCF_000406165.1. Taxonomy (NCBI): domain Bacteria; kingdom Pseudomonadati; phylum Pseudomonadota; class Gammaproteobacteria; order Enterobacterales; family Pectobacteriaceae; genus Dickeya; species Dickeya zeae. The sequence continues at coordinate 1,665,067 of NZ_CM001977.1, forward strand.
GTGTTTCATTCACAATGATGATTATCCACTCCACAAACGCTACTAATTACTGGTTTGTGAAACACTATGTTTTATTGTGTTTCTAAATATGAATTTAGAGGTGTGTCACACTCTGATTTCGCGTAAGACTTCAGGTATAAGCAGCTTTTATTCTTATCTTCTTTATTATTCACTTTTTTATCATAAGGTTATAAATTTTCTTTGTAAGAGAAAACTCGCATAACTGTCATGATTTTTTAATGATTTACGTGCTTTTTTGTCATAAATACTGCGTATGCTACGCAGTGGTGTTGTTTTTGCGATTGGGCATGTTGTGGTCGTATCTTAACCCAAAAGTCGGTGAAACGTGTCTCTAACGCGATGGGCAATTTGGTGAAAATAAAAATGCCGATCAAAATGTGATCGGCATTTTATAGCGAGCCAGTTTACGACAGCGTCGTTAACTGATAGCGACTAGATTAGAACTGGTAAACCACACCGACAGCAACGGTGTCGTTGGTGCCCAAACCATAGGCGTTATCGCTTTTGAGCAGGTTGATATCGTACTCAGTATAGGTAGAGAAGTTCTTGTTGAACGCGTAGGTCAGGCCCAGGCTAACGTACTTGGTGATGTAATCGTTAGTGGCTTGTTTGTCATCTTTCGCTTTCGCGGAAACATAACCTACAGACGGGGTCAGACCGAAGTCAAAGTTGTACTGAGCAACAGCTTCAAACACTTTGGTAGTATCCAAAGCTTCTGCTTGGGATAAATTGGTTGAAGGGTTGGTGAATGTGTTTTTGCCAGTGTAGCTCAGGTTATGGTATTCGCCATAAGTAGCAGCAACGTAGACGCTGTTTGCGTCATATTTCAGACCAGTAGCCCAGGCTTCAGCTTTTTTACCCTGATTGTCGGCCACTTGAGTCTGGGTACGGTTAGCCTCGGTATAGGAACCGATTACACCCACACCAAACGGTGCGGTATAGCTGGAAGAAATCGCCCAGCCAGCACCCGTTTGTCTTGCTACGTTGGTAGATTCGCTATGAGCACTCTGATAACCCAGTGCGAAATCCCAGCCATCAACCAGGCCGAAGAAGTTTTTGTTGCGGTAAGTCGCAACACCCGCGTTACGGCCAGTCAGGTTATCAGTATAACCCTGGTCACCGCCGAATTCCGGCAGTACGTCAGTGTAAGAGATACCGTCATAGCCGACAGCACGGTTACGACCGTAATCGATAGAACCGAAATCACCAAATTTCAGGCCGGCATAAGCGTAACGAGTTTTGCCTGTTTTGCCGTTAGTGTCTTCAGCGTTCTGAGCGTTGAACTGAGTTTCAAAACGACCGTAACCAGTCAGATCGCTGTTGATCTTGGTTTCGCCGGTGAAGCCCAGACGTGCATAGGTCTGATCGCCGCTGTTGCCGCTGTCTTTGGAGAAGTAATGCAGACCGTCAATTTTACCGTTCAGGTCCAGTTTGTTGCCGTCTTTGTTGTATACTTCAGCCGCGTTAGCTGCACCGGCAGCCAACAGCGCAGGGATTACCACTGCAAGAATATTGCGCTTCATCATTATTACCCTCATTGGTGTTATTCAGACATCTGCATCACAGTAAAAAAAACTTAACGGAACTTTATTGCAAATGCAGTTGTCTTCCTGTGTCTGCACGCAGTTTTCCATTCACCCGCGCGTTAATCTACCGTTAAAATGATACAAATTCACAAATGGAGTAACCATTAGAAAATATGTATTTCAATTTGTAAAAATTGCGGAACTTTGTGAGCTATCTCTAAAACAAAAAAAAGAGCACCGTTTCAGGTGCCCTTCTTTGTTACATATATCTGTTTTTCTTATGTTATTTTTTGCTTAGAACGTGGCGTTACGCGGCGTACGCGGGAACGGAATCACATCGCGCACATTTTGTACACCGGTTACATAAGCTATCAAACGTTCAAAACCGAGTCCAAAACCCGAATGCGGGATGGTGCCATAGCGACGCAAATCGCGATACCACCAATAGTCTTCTTTGCTCAGTCCCATCTCTTCCAGACGGATATCCAGTTGATCCAGACGCTCTTCACGTTGTGAACCGCCGATAATCTCGCCGATGCCCGGTGCCAGTACGTCCATCGCCGCCACGGTTTTACCGTCGCTGTTCATACGCATATAAAAGGCTTTGATGTCTTTCGGGTAGTTCTTCACCACAACCGGTGCCTGGAAGTGTTTCTCTGCCAGATAGCGTTCGTGCTCGGAAGAGAGATCGATACCCCAGGATACCGGGTTCTCGAACGTCTGCCCGCAGTTTTCCAGAATCGTGATGGCGTCGGTGTAATCCACCTGAGCGAAATCAGAGGTGACAAAACGTTCCAGACGGCTGACCGCGTCTTTATCCACGCGTTCGGCGAAGAATTTCATGTCGTCAGCACGTTCTTCCAGTACGGCCTTGAACACAAATTTCAGCAAGTTTTCCGCCAGCGCAGCAACGTCATCCAGTGTTGCGAAGGCGACTTCCGGTTCAATCATCCAAAATTCCGCCAGGTGGCGGCTGGTATTGGAGTTTTCCGCGCGGAAGGTCGGCCCGAAGGTATAGATTTTAGACAGGGCACAGGCGTAGGTTTCGCCGTTAAGCTGGCCGGATACGGTCAGAAACGCTTCTTTACCGAAGAAGTCTTCGCTGAAATCGACTTTGCCCTGATCGTCACGTGGCAGGTTTTCCAGGTCCAGCGTGGAAACGCGGAACATTTCACCTGCGCCTTCGGTATCGGAAGCGGTAATGATAGGGGTAGAGACCCAATAGAAACCGTTCTGATGGAAGAAGCGATGAATAGCCTGCGCCAGCGTGTGACGCACACGGGCGACGGCACCGATCAGGTTGGTGCGCGGGCGTAAGTGCGCGACTTCACGCAGATATTCGATACTGTGGCGCTTAGCCGCCATCGGGTACGTATCCGGGTCTTCCACCCAGCCGACGACCTTGAGTTCCGTGGCCTGCAGTTCGAAGCTTTGGCCTTCACCCGGAGATTCCACCACCTTACCGGTGACTTCTACCGAACAGCCCGTCGTCAGGCGCAAGATGTCGCTCTGATAATTAGCAAGATTATTATTGACGACAGCCTGTAGCGAATCAAAGCAGGAACCGTCATAGACGGCAATAAAGGAAATACCGGCTTTAGAGTCTCTCCGGGTACGTACCCAGCCGCGCACGGTGACGTCACTGTCAACGGCGACACGGCCTTGCAGTACATCGACTACAGGCACTACGCTCATAACATTCTCTCTATTGGTGAAATTTAATGGGTGAAATGTAATAGTTTACTACCCGAATACGGGTGTTTCGTTATGTTACTTGTCGTCGGGCAGGACACAAGCAGAAATCACCGGAACGTGGCAAGTTTTATGCGATTCCGGTGTTACTGGCTTAAAGAGTAGTCAGTCGTACAGGTGGTGTACGACTCAGGAGGCTTTTTTCACTCGGGGCAGGTCAAAGGCTTTACGCAGCGCACTGACAAAAGCCTGATCCTGACAAATGGTTTTTCCCGGGCTATCAGACAGCTTGGCCACCGGTTTGCCGTTGCATTCCACCAGTTTGATGACGATATTCAGCGGTTTCACTCCCGGGATATCGCAGGTCAGGCGGGTGCCGATACCAAAGACGACGTTGATGCGTTGCCCGAAGTGGCGATAGAGATGCAGTGCTTTTTCCAGATTGAGATTATCGGAAAACACCAGTGTTTTTTCCATCGGGTTGATATCAAGCGCATGGTAATGGGCGATAGCTTTTTCACCCCATTCAATCGGGTCGCCGGAATCATGGCGTAACCCTTGATAACGGCGGGCGAATGAACGATCAAAGTCGCGCAGGAACGCATCCATGGTGATGCAATCGGTAAGCGCGATGCCGAGTTGGTCAGGATATTCCAACAGCCAGGCATCCAGTGCCGCCCGCTGACTGTTCGCCAGGGTCTGACTGATTTGCTGATGCGCCTGGAACCATTCGTGCGCCTGAGTACCGACCGGTGCCAGTTGCAGGCGACGTGCCAGGTCATAATTGCTGGTGCCGATCAGGTAAGGGAATTCCGCTTTCAGGGTGCGTACGATTTGGTGCTGAACTTCACGAGAGAAACGGCGACGGGTACCGAAATCCATCAGCTTAAAGCGGCTCAGATCGACATCAGCACTATGCTGGCGGAAACTTGCCAGCGTATGGTGCAACTGGTCGAGTGCGGCATCGATATGTCCGCCAGGTGTGCGGGCACGGTGGACCACTTCACTGATGACCGCCAGTAACGGGACTTCCCACAAAATGACTTCACGCCACGGTCCGGCGATCCGAATATCCAGTTTACCTTGATGGTTGCGAACCTGGATCTGCGATGGGTTGAAGCGGAACGTCTTCAACCAGGCGAGGTAGTCGGTGTTGAAAAAGGGCAGCGAGGAGAGGTAGGCGTACTCATCGTCGTGCAACGACAAGTGGCTCATGGCCTCCACTTGTGCCCGAATCTCATCGGCGTAGTGCCCTAACAACTCATCGCCGCGACAGCGAAATTCCGCCGCCACATGCACATCATAATAGTGGTGGAATACCGCCTGCTGCATATGCAATTTGTAGGCGTCAGTATCCAGCAATGAGGTCAGTATCGGGGCTGTGTGTAAAGTCATAATGCGTTACCGCATCCTCGTTTAATACAATTTACAAGTTAATTTTACAAGTTAATGCAAGTGACTGGTATGGTCATTGGCAGCGAGAGCACGCTGTTTGTTCAACTGGGCTTATCACATCATATTGGGAGGATGAAGGCGAGATTCAATCGTGCGATTGTGACAAAAAAGTAGCTGTTTTTACGCCCTGTTTACCATGAGTGATTGAATTATAATGTTTTTTATACTAAACAAAATTGCCCGAAAAAACTGGCCGTCGCCGCACGCCGTAGGGTATGACAGGAAAGTTTGCATTCCGGCAGTCACTCCCCTTTAATAGACGTAACAGCCTGTTGAATAACGGAACTGCGTATAAAGTAAACGGAATAAACCGCGTAACCCGATGATCATAGGGTGACCTGAGCGCCTCTGGCGTGGCGTTGTACCGGGTTCGCTGTTTAACCTTGTTTACTGTGTGAATATATAAAGGACGTCATCGTCGCCTGGCGAATGTTACGGATGATGGACATCCGATAACATCTGGTGTGCTCGTAATATAAAACCGGTATTCACGGATAATGTGCTGCATGAATAAAAACGTGCTTCGTGAATAACGTGCTTCATGAATAAGAAGGAAGCAGAGGGGCCACCGGAACACGTCTTACCGTCACTATTACTGCTGTCATTAAGGTAATCAGTCATGAGTCAACAACCACAAGTCAAATACCGGCACGATTACCGTGCGCCGGACTACACCATTACCGACATTGCACTGGATTTTGATCTGCATCCGCAAAAGACCCGGGTGGTGGCCGTCAGTCAGGTCGTGTTGCAGGGAGAAAAGGGCGCGGCACTAAAACTGAATGGGGAAGGGCTAACCCTGCTGAGTGTCCAGGTCGATGGGCAAGACTGGCAGGCACATCGCTTACTGGACGACGGCCTGGAACTGACCGGCGTGCCGGAAAAATTCACCCTGCGGATTGAAACAGAGATTAACCCGGCGGCGAACAGTGCGCTGGAAGGGTTATATCAATCCGGTGACGCGCTGTGTACGCAGTGTGAGGCCGAAGGATTCCGCCACATTACCTATTATCTCGACCGGCCGGATGTTCTGGCGCGTTTCACTACTCGCATCACTGCCGACAAAGCCCGTTACCCGTACCTGCTTTCCAATGGTAACCGCGTTGGGCAGGGTGAAGTGGAGAACGGACGTCACTGGGTGGAATGGCAAGACCCGTTCCCGAAACCTTGTTACCTGTTTGCGCTGGTTGCCGGTGATTTTGACGTGCTGCGCGACACTTTTGTCACCCGTTCCGGCCGTGATGTCGCGCTGGAACTGTTTGTCGATCGCGGCAACCTCGATCGAGCCGACTGGGCGATGACCTCGCTGAAAAACGCCATGAAGTGGGATGAAACCCGTTTTGGGCTGGAATATGACCTCGACATTTATATGATCGTGGCGGTGGACTTCTTCAATATGGGGGCGATGGAAAATAAAGGGTTGAACATTTTCAACTCCAAGTTTGTGCTAGCCAAAGCCGAAACCGCCACCGACAAGGACTACCTCGGTATCGAGGCGGTGATAGCCCACGAGTATTTCCACAACTGGACCGGTAACCGCGTGACCTGCCGCGACTGGTTCCAGCTTAGCCTGAAAGAAGGGCTGACGGTGTTCCGCGATCAGGAGTTCAGCTCTGATGTCGGTTCCCGCCCGGCTAACCGTATCGATAACGTACGGGTGATGCGCGGTGCACAGTTTGCTGAAGATGCCAGCCCGATGTCCCACCCGATTCGCCCGGATCAGGTTATCGAAATGAATAACTTCTATACCCTGACGGTGTATGAAAAAGGGTCGGAAGTGATTCGTATGATGCACACGCTGCTGGGCGAAGAGAAATTCCAGGCGGGGATGCGGCTCTATTTTGATCGTCATGACGGCAGCGCGGCGACCTGTGATGACTTTGTGCAGGCGATGGAGGACGCTTCCAGTGTCGATCTGTCGCAATTCCGTCGCTGGTATAGCCAGTCTGGTACGCCGGTGATGACAGTACGCGACGACTATGACGCAGCAACCCACCAGTACCACCTGCATGTTAGCCAGATGACGCCTGTCGGTGCCGATAAACAAGCCAAGCTGCCGCTGCATATCCCGCTGGATATTGAACTGTACGATAGCGAAGGGAAGGTTATCCCGCTGCGTCAGAAAGGCCAGAAACTGGGCTCGGTACTGAACGTCACCGAAGCTGAGCAAACGTTCGTGTTTGATGAGGTTCCTTGTCAGCCGGTACCGTCGTTGCTGCGTGAATTCTCCGCGCCGGTCAAACTGAACTATCCGTGGAGCGATGAACAACTGACGTTCCTGATGCGTCATGCCAGCAATGCCTTTTCCCGTTGGGATGCCGCTCAGAGCCTGCTGGCGAACTATATTCGCCTGAATGTAGCGCGCCATCAGCAAAAACAACCGCTATCGTTACCGATGCATGTGGTAGACGCATTTCGCGGTGTGCTGTTGGATGACGGTCTGGACCCGATGCTGGCGTCGCAGATTCTGTCGCTGCCGAGCGAAAACGAAATGGCGGAACTGTTTGAGGTTATCGACCCGGAAGCTATCGCTGCAGTGCGTCAGTCACTGACACAGACGCTGGCGCAGGAAATGGCGGACGAATTGCTGGCGGTATACCGTGCCAATAAACTGCCTTCTTACCGTGTTGATCAACAGGACATGGGTAAACGCGCCCTGCGCAACTTGTGCTTGCACTATCTGGCGTTTGCCGAAAGAGAACAGGCTGACAAGCTGGTGGCGGTGCAATTTGCGCAGGCGGACAACATGACGGATTCGCTGGCGGCGATGGCGGCCTCGGTAGCGGCGCAGTTGCCGTGCCGGGACGGTTTGCTGGCGGCGTTTGACGAACGCTGGCATCAGGATGGTCTGGTGATGGACAAATGGTTTGTTCTGCAAGCCAGCAGCCCGGCCAGTGACGTGCTACACCGGGTTCGTGACTTACTCAACCATCGCTCCTTCAGCCTGAACAACCCGAACCGGCTGCGCTCGCTGATAGGATCGTTCTGTGCGGGCAACCCATCGGCGTTCCACGCTCAAGACGGCAGTGGCTATCAGTTCCTCACTGAGATGCTCACCGAGCTGAACACCCGCAACCCGCAGGTGGCGTCACGTCTGATTGAACCGCTGATTCGCCTCAAACGTTACGATGCGGCCCGTCAGGCGCTGATGCGTCAGGCGCTGGAAACCCTCAAAGGGCTGGAAAACCTGTCGGGCGATCTGTTTGAGAAGATAACTAAAGCGCTGGACGCGTAATATCGCCCTATCCTGACGGCATCTGCCTGATAGGATAACGGTAATAAAAAACCACCGCTGCTCGCAGACGGTGGTTTTTTTACACCCTGAGTGGGTACACCTGTCAGGCGTGCGCCTGTGAAGGGTAGAGGGGCTCGCGAGCAGCAGGCGTTAAAATCCGCTCCAGCACTTGTGCTTCCAGCTCTGCCAGCCGGGCGGAGCCGCGACGGCGTGGGCGCGGCAGGTCAACCATGATATCCAGCCCGACCTGACCGTCTTCTATCAGGATAACCCGGTCGGCGAGGCTCACCGCCTCGCTGACGTCATGCGTCACCAGCACTACGGTGAACCCTTGTTGTAGCCACAATGATTCAATCAGCCCTTGCATCTCGATACGGGTCAGCGCGTCGAGTGCGCCCAGTGGTTCGTCCAGCAATAACAGGCCGGGATGGTGGATCAGCGCCCGCGCCAGTGCCACTCGCTGCTTTTGGCCACCGGAGAGTGCCGTTGGCCAGTCAGCGGCCCGTGTCGATAATCCGACAGCCTCCAGTGCCTGATGCGCGTCAGGACGCCAGTCACCGCGCAACCCTAACCCGACATTATCGATCACCCGTTTCCATGGCAGCAGGCGGGCTTCCTGAAACATCAACCGGATATCATCGCGAGCCTGATGTAGCGGGGCACGACCGGCCAACAGTTCACCCTGGCTGGCGTGTTCCAGACCGGCCAGCAGCCGCAGCAGGGTACTTTTACCGCAGCCACTGCGACCGACTACCGCCACGAACTGGCCGGACGGAATATGCAGATGCACGTCATGTAAGATGGTGCGCTGGCCATAGCGTTTGGTCACACCGTTAATCAACAGTGGCGTACCGACGTTCAGGCGCGCGGGTGGAGTAGGGGTGAATGTCATGCGTGTTCCTCCGTTCGTTGCCAACTGGGGTGCCAGCGTAGCCAGAGGCGCTCCAGCGTCAGGGCGATGATATCCGCCAGTTTGCCCAGCAGGGCGTACAGAATAATCGCTACCACCACCACATCGGTTTGCAGGAACTCGCGCGCGTTCATCGCCAGATAACCGATGCCGGAACTGGCAGATATCGTTTCTGCCACGATCAGCGTCAGCCACATCAAGCCGAGCGAAAAGCGCACACCGACCATGATCGACGGTAGCGCGCCGGGTAGCACGACTTCGCGGAACAGCCGAAAGCCCGATAACCCGTAACTGCGTGCCATTTCCAACAAGCCGCTGTCGATGGTGCGGATGCCGTGGTAGGTGTTGAGGTAAATGGGGAACAGAGTGCCGAGTGCCACCAGAAAAATCTTGGCGCTCTCATCAATGCCAAACCACAGGATTACCAGCGGGATCAGTGCCAGATGCGGCACATTGCGCAGCATTTGCATGGACGTATCCAGCAGGCGCTCACCGGTGCGGGATAACCCGGTAATAAACCCCAACACCAGCCCCAGCGTGCCGCCGATGGCAAACCCGGTCAGCGCACGCCAGGTGCTGATGCTAAGGTGCTGCCACAGTTCGCCACTGCGGATAAGCCGCCAGAAGGTATGGGTGATTGCCTGCGGTGACGGCAGAATGCGGGTGGAAAGCCAGCCTGCGCTGGAAGCGAGTTGCCAGAGCACCACCAGCAGTAACGGCAGCAACCAGGGCGTCAGGCGTGTGGTGATCGGTGTCAGGATCCTCAGCATCGGCTTGCTCCTTAGCTTTGTGCCGCTTTGAGCAGCGGGACGAACTCGTTGCCGACGATTTCACCCTGTGAGCGCAGCGGTTGTGGCTGTGGCACCTCGGGTACCGCGACATCCAGATGTGGGAACAGCAATTCGCCTACGCGATAGGCCTCTTCCAGATGCGGGTAGCCTGACAACACAAAGGTATCGATACCCAAATCGGCATATTCCTGAATGCGCTGCGCCACCGTCTGCGGGTCGCCGACCAACGCCGTCCCCGCACCGCCACGTACCAGACCGATGCCGGCCCACAAATTGGGGCTGATCTCCAGCTTGTCACGGCGACCGCCATGTAACGCCACCATGCGTTGCTGGCCCACGGAGTCAAAACGTTTCAGCGATGCCTGCGCTTCGGCGATGGTGTCGTCGTCCAGCCGGGAGATCAGCCGATTAGCGGCTTGCCACGCCTCTTCATTGGTTTCACGTACAATCACGTGCAGGCGGATGCCGAACCGTACACTACGCCCTTGTGCCGCGGCTTTGGCCCGTACACGTTCGATCTTTTCTTTCACCTGCTCGGGAGGCTCGCCCCAGGTGAGGTAAAGCTCTACCTGTTCGGCGGCCAGATCCAGCGCCGCATCGGATGAACCGCCGAAATACAGTGGCGGGCGTGGCTGTTGTACCGGTGGGTAGTGCAGTTTGGCGCCTTTGACCTGAATGTGCTTGCCGTCGTAATCGACGGTTTCCCCTTCCAGCACCCGCCGCCAGATGCGGGTAAATTCGGCCGAAGCCTCATAGCGCTGTTCATGATCAAGGAACAGGCCTTCAGCGGCCAGTTCTTCCGGGTCACCACCGGTCACCAGATTAAACAACGCCCGCCCGTTAGACAGCCTGTCCAGCGTGGCGGCCTGACGCGCGGCCAGTGTTGGCGAGATAATTCCCGGTCGTAACGCCACCAGAAAACGCAAACGCTGGGTGACCGGGATCAGTGACGATGCCACCAGCCAGGAGTCTTCACAGGAGCGTCCGGTAGGGATCAGCACGCCGCCGAATCCCAGGCGATCCGCTGCCTGGGCTATCTGTTGCAGGTAACTGTAATCAACCGGGCGGGAATTTTCGCCGCGGCCAAAATAGCGGCCGTCACCGTGAGTAGGCAGAAACCAGAAAATATTCAGACTCATTCGTATCGTCTCCATGCAATCGTGCTGAGAATTAGGGGGTGACCGGCGCGTGCCAGATGCGGCTGGCGACATCCAGTCGGGTGGGGATCAGATGGTTTTCGTAAAACAGATCGGCGGTGTGCTGCTGGGCCTGCAGGGTGTGTTCATCCACCGGCTTAATCACCGTAATAGGCCGGTGATCGAAATAGGTGCTGATGACAGCTTCCGGCAGCCCCATGGCATTCGCCAGTAGCGTGACACTTTGTGCCCGCTGGCTGATGGTCAGGGCATCAGCCTGGGTCAGGGTGTTGAGCACCTGTTGCAGGAACGGACCGTATTGATCGGCATAATGGCGTGAGGCCAGATAGAACGACCCGGTCAGGTTCAGGTCCGTACCATCGGCCAGAACGCGGACTCCCCCTTGCAACAGCGCTGCCGAATAGTAGGGATCCCAGATAGTCCAGGCATCGACGTTGCCTTGCTGGAACGCGGCACGGGCGTCTGCCGGTGTCAGATAGGCGGGCGTAATATCGGTGAAGGCCAGACCGGCTTTTTGCAGGTTACGCAGCAACAGATTATGCGAGCTGGAGCCTTTCTGGAACGCTACTTTGCGGCCTTTCAGGTCGGCAACGGTCTTGATGGGGCTGTCGTCCCGAACCAGAATCACCTCGGCTTTGGGCTTCGGCGGTTCGACGCCGATATAAACCAGATCGGCACCGGCTGCCTGGGCAAACAGCGGCGGAATATCACCGGTACTGCCAATATCAATACTGCCGATGTTTAGCGCTTCGAGCATTTGCGGCCCGGCGGGAAATTCAATCCAGCTAATTTTGGTATGGGGGAATTGCTTTTCCAGCAACTGGTGGGTTTTAGCCAGCACCAGGCTGACCGAACCTTTCTGAAAGCCGATGCGCAATTGTTCGGGAGCGTCGTCGGCATGGGCGAAAGCGGATACGCTAACAGCGGCGGTAAAAAGCAGCGTCAAGGCGGCGTGCTTAATCGAGGATAGCATGTGACATTTTTCCTTATAGATGAAACCGGAGTCAGGCGCTCTGACGCAGTGGTTCAGGCTGACGGCGAATCAATGCCTGAAAGAAAAGGTGCAACGCTTCTTGTAGCCGCGTTTCCAGCACATCGTGGAAATGCGGAGTGCGATCGTAGTGACTTATCTGGCTGTCATCGGCAAATACGCCTTGCAGGATTTCCTGGGCTTTCAGCGCGTTTAACACTGGCTTGAGGCTGTAGTCCATCGCCAGCATGTGAGCGACGGAACCGGCGGTAGACAGTGGCAATACCACTTTATGTTCCAGTGCCCGCTCTGGCAGCAGGTCCAGCAAGGTTTTCAGCGCGCCGGAGAACGATGCTTTATAAATCGGGGTCGCGACCAGCACACCCTCGGCGCTGGCGAGTTGTTCGTTCAGGGTTTGCAACGGCGGGCTGTCGAAACGGGCATTGAGCAGGTCTTCCGGCGGGAAATTGTGCAGATGCCACGGCAACACCTCGACGCCTTTGGCTTCCAGCCATTTTCCAGCGTGGTGTAGTAAAGCCGTTGACCGGGAAGGGTAGCGGGGGCTTCCTGCCAGCGTGATAACGCGCATAGTGACTCCTTATATACCCGTCATACTTCAAGTTGCAGATGCGTTGGCTTTCTTACTCGGCCCATCCCTGGGCCTCGCCCTTTCAGGGCCGCAGCGAGCTGCGTTCAAATCTGCTCCCGGCAGATTTGTCACTCACCCCAGTCACTTACTAATGTAAGCTCCTGGGGATTCGCTGCGTCGCCGCCTTTCTGCAACTCGAATTATTTTGGGTATAACCAAATGGTATCGTTTTTTACAATTTAATAACCGTTTGGCTAGTCTGGCAGAGGAGGGAGAGGGTCGGAAAATGATTTATTGTGGAATGAAAAGTGAAAAAACGGATAAAAAAGCTCCAACCCAACAGCAAGAAAGGAAAACGATTGCGTTGTTGTGGTGTTTTTTAGCCCAGGTCAATTCCCTTTCGCCCGTTGATGGATGATAATACGCCCCCGGTTTATAACCGGGAATTCAGGAGAAGTCATGTATCCCCTCATTCGTAAAGCGTTATTCCAGCTCGACCCCGAACAGGCGCACGAGTTTACCCTGCATCAGTTGCGCCGTATCACCCACACCCCCTTTGAATGGCTGGTTCGTCAGTCAGTCCCTACCAAGCCGGTAACCTGCATGGGGCTGTCGTTTCGCAACCCGCTTGGGTTGGCCGCCGGGCTGGATAAAGACGGCGAGTGCATTGATGCGCTCGGCGCGATGGGGTTCGGCTTTATCGAAGTCGGCACCGTGACACCGCGTCCGCAACCGGGTAATGACAAGCCGCGCCTGTTTCGGGTGGTGGAGGCCGAAGGGCTTATCAACCGCATGGGGTTCAATAACCGTGGGGTCGATAATCTGGTGGAAAATGTCAAACAGTCGCGTTTTGGTGGCGTGTTGGGCATTAATATCGGCAAAAATAAAGACACGCCGGTAGAGCAGGGAAAAGAGGATTATCTGATCTGCATGGATAAGGTCTATTCCCATGCCGGTTATATCGCCATCAACATTTCCTCTCCCAATACACCGGGATTACGCACGCTCCAATATGGTGATGCGCTGGATGATTTGTTACAGGCTGTGAAAAATAAACAGACCGAGCTGCATGCCCGTTACCAAAAATATGTGCCGGTCGCGGTAAAAATTGCGCCAGATCTTTGTGAAGAAGAATTGATCCAAATTGCCGACAGTCTGGTGCGCCATAATATCGATGGTGTGATAGCCACCAATACCACGCTCGACAGACAATTGATTCAGGGATTGAACCATTGTGGTCAAACGGGTGGATTAAGTGGTCGACCGTTGCAACTGCGCAGCACCGAAGTCATTCGTCGGTTATCGCAGGAATTGCAGGGCCGATTGCCGATTATTGGCGTTGGGGGAATTGATTCTGTGGTCGCAGCCAGAGAAAAATTAGCGGCCGGGGCGACGCTGGTTCAGATTTATAGCGGATTTATTTATCGTGGACCGCGCCTGATTAAAGATATTGTTACCCACATCTGATTTTTCATTCCCGTTATCTGGCGTTGGGGGTTTATTTATCCCCCGCGCTGGTCTATATTTTCTTCGTTTGTGCAAAAATACAGCATCATCGTGCCTGATGGGTTATTTTTAACGCTATTGATGACACCGAATAGCCTATTGCTCAGAATAATTCGAGTCACAGGTAAGTTGATTGTAGTTAATTCATTCCGGTTGCTTACTGATTGGCGGCCGATTATTCATCCTGGCCTGTTTTCCGGGACTTTGGCATCAGTAAGGCATAAATAAAGGTAATGTGATGAAATTAACCCCTGATGATAGCTGGCGCTGGTATTTCGATACCGAGCAGGCGCGCCTGATGCTTGATCTGGCCAACGGCATGGTATTTCGTTCCCGTTTCTCTTCTTCAATGCTAACGCCGGATGCGTTTACGCCCAGCGTCTTCTGTGTTGAGGATGCCGCACTGTTTTTCACTTATCAGGAAAAATGCCAGACACTGGCATTATCAGCCGAAGCGCGGGCTGAACTGGTACTGAATGCGCTGGTAGCGAACCGTTTCCTGAAACCGATGATGCCGAAAAGCTGGCATTTCGTGGCGCAACCGCGGGCTCAGGCTGTGGTGCAAACCGGCGATCAGGTTAGCGTTCAGCTTAATGAGCGTCCGGAAACGGCGAATTTCATGGTGGTAGAGGCCGGTGATAAAGCCAGCCTGTGTGTGCTGGCACAAGGGCAATTGACGCTCAGCGGGAAAGCGATGCAACTGGGCGATGCCATCAAAATCATGCACGACCGTCTCAGCCCAGCGATGGAAGAAAACGACCAAACGTCGGCGCGTTACGCCTTTGCCGGTTGAGTATTGACGACGCGAGGCGTGTTGCCCCGCGCCATGCATAACCTGTCAGATTGATGCTACTGATCAGATTAATACCATTGATCAGGTTAACGTAATATCCCCAACCGGAATGCAACTGCACGCCAGTATGGTTCCGTCCTCTCCTCGCGCGCTGGCTTTCAGCGGCGACACGTTGCCGTCGTTGAGTGTCAGTCGGCAGCAACCGCACAACCCGGCCCGACATGAATAAGGAACGCGTATTCCTTGTTGTTCCAGCTGTTCCAATAGAATTTGCTGGTTGTTGCCGGTGAACTCTGTCCCTTGATAGGTAATTTGTACCGGTTTGGCGGCGCTGGGCGGCGGCGTCAGGCTTTCTGTGACGGCACCAGCCCCATAAGGCCGGGGAGGTTTAGTCGACAGTACTTCGACGCTGTCGCCTGCACGAATGATACCGCTATTGCGGGCGATAAGATTGAGGCCAAAATCGACATCGCCGTTTTCCGCCGTTCGGTATTGTTGCAGCGTTGCCAGCGGCTCGCCTGCCGGATGTTTGCGTCCACGTTCCGGACTCACGGTGGTCAGCACACAGCGGCTACAGGGTTTTGCCACATCAAACATCACTTCGCCGATACGCAGGGTCTGCCAACCGTCTTCAGCGAACGCTTCTGCACCACTGACCACCAGATTAGGGCGGAATTGCTCAATGCGGATACCGGCACCGCAACGGTGGCGTACATCGTTAAACGATGCGTCGTTGACAAGCAGGAAGGGATAACCGTCGGCAAATCCCAGCGGGATATCCGGGTGGCGTTTGACTCGGCGTGACAGCGCTGGCCCTTGCCAGCGCAGTTGTACCGGTCGTTGCAGATAACCGCTCAGCCACTGGTTGATGGCGTCGGGGGCGATCCGGGCCTGAAAATGATTACCCCAGACTTCTGTCGGCGCGGTGTCAGGGGCGAAATCGTCAACGCGCACCAGACAAGTCTGTCCATCCGGTGCGGACAGGAAAACCCCCTCGTGCGTCAGCACCGGTGTGAATAGCACCAGTTGTGGAAACTGGCGGGCAGTAATGAAGGTGCCATCGGGCTCGGTGATCATCAACATGCGGTCAAACGCCAGGCCGCTGGGGCTGACCATCGCCTGTGACAATTGCAGACCACGCATGGATTTAACCGGATGAACAAAAAGCCGACTTAACACAATCACGGTGAGGATTCCTTGCTGATGTAAAGCGGCAACTTTATGACAAGCCGCCGGGATTAGCTATAATGCGCCTCAATTTTCTTTATCGATGCCGGTTTTCTTTCCGGTGCGTTTTTTCGAGGACGTTTTCTTTCGTTGAGAACGTTCTTTTCAAGGTCGTCCTTTAGTGAAGGTAATCGTCGCGATATGAACTCTCTGTTTGCCAGCACGGCACGTGGTCTGGAAGAATTGTTAAAAAGTGAACTTGAAGCGCTGGGCGCGCAGCACTGCACGGTGGTGCAGGGCGGGGTGCACTTTCAGGGAGACGATCGGCTGCTGTACCAAAGCCTGATGTGGAGCCGACTGGCATCGCGCATCCTGCTGCCGCTCAACGAGTGTAAAGTCTATAGCGATCTGGACCTGTATCTGGGGGTGCAGGCGATAGACTGGAGTTCGGTGTTTGACGTCAATCATACCTTTGCCGTGCATTTTACCGGCACCAATGATGAGATTCGCAACACCCAGTACGGCGCGCTTAAGGTGAAAGACGCGATTGTCGACAGCTTTAGCCGTAAAACCGGCCAGCGCCCGGATGTTGCCCGCCAGCAGCCCGATATTCGTATTAATGTTTTTCTGCAACGCGAGAAGGCCAGCATCGCGCTGGATCTCAGCGGCGAGAGTCTGCATTTGCGCGGTTATCGTGACATGGCCGGACAAGCACCGCTCAAAGAAAACCTGGCCGCGGCGATTGTGCTGCGTTCCGGCTGGGAAACCGGTACGCCGATGGTGGACCCGATGTGTGGCTCCGGTACGCTGCTGATTGAAGCGGCGATGATGGCGGCCGATCGCGCTCCCGGCTTGCATCGCCAGCATTGGGGTTTTCTGGCCTGGCAAAAACATAACCCAACGCTGTGGAAAAGCATTACCACCGAGGCACAGGAGCGTGCCCGAGCGGGTTTGCAGGCCACCACTTCTCGTTTCTTCGGTTCCGATATTGACCGCCGTATGGTGGAGATAGCCAATAGCAACGCGCGCCGTGCTGGTGTCAGTTCCCTGATTCGGTTTGAAGCCCATGACGCTACACAGTTAAAGAACCCGTTGCCGCAAGGGCCGACGGGGACGGTGGTCAGCAACCCGCCTTACGGCGAACGTTTGGAGAGCGAACCGGCGCTGATTGCGTTGCACAATCTGCTCGGTCGCAAAATGAAAAGTGAGTTCGGCGGCTGGAAACTGTCGCTGTTTAGCGCTTCGCCAGAACTGCTCAGTTGCCTGCAACTGCGTGCTGATCGCCAGTTCAAAGCCAAAAACGGCCCGCTGGAGTGCGTGCAGAAGAATTACCAACTGGCGGCAAACGAAAATGGTGAGCCAACCACGGCCGCCTTTGCCGAGGATTTTGCCAACCGCCTGCGCAAGAATCTGCGTAAGTTGGAGAAATGGGCGCAGCAGCAGGGCATTGAGTGCTATCGCCTGTATGACGCCGACCTGCCGGAATATAACGTCGCGGTAGACCGTTACGGTGAGCGGGTGGTGATTCAGGAATACGCACCGCCGAAAAGCGTTGACGCCCAGAAAGCGCGCCAGCGCCTGTTTGATGTGATGAATGCCACCCTGAGCGTACTGGGGTTGCCCGCCAGTCATCTGATATTGAAAACCCGCGAGCGTCAGAAAGGCAAAAACCAGTACGAAAAGCTGGCGGAGAAAGGGGAGTTCCTGCAGGTATCGGAGTTCAACGCCAAACTGTGGGTTAACCTGACCGACTATCTGGACACTGGGCTGTTTCTCGACCACCGCATCGCGCGCCGTATGCTGGGCGAAATGAGTAACGGCAAGGATTTCCTCAACCTGTTCGCGTACACCGGCAGCGCCAGTGTGCACGCGGGGCTGGGCGGCGCACGCTCTACGACTACAGTGGATATGTCGCGTACATATCTGGAATGGGCGGAGAAAAACCTGCGTCTTAACGGTTTGACCGGTCGTCAGCACCGGCTGATCCACGCCGATTGCCTGGCATGGATGCGGGAAACCCACGAACAGTTTGACCTGATTTTTATCGACCCGCCGACCTTCTCCAACTCTAAACGGATGGACGAATCGTTTGATGTACAGCGTGACCACCTGATGCTGATGACTCAGCTCAAACGCCTGTTGCGCCCTCGTGGCACCATCCTGTTTTCTAACAACAAACGCGGATTCCAGATGGACAAGGCCGGGCTTGCCACGCTGGGACTGGAAGCGAAAGAAATTACTGCGCAAACACAGTCGCAGGATTTCGCCCGTAACCGTCAGATTCACAACTGCTGGCTGTTGAAACACGCCGGCGAGGAAAAATAACTACCATGTCATTGATCAGTTTATCCGGCGCCTGGCTATCGTTCAGCGATGCGCCGTTGTTGGACAACACCGAACTGCATATTGAAGACAACGAGCGCGTGTGTCTGGTTGGGCGCAACGGCGCTGGCAAATCCACCTTGCTGAAAATTCTGGCAAAAGAAATCCCGTTGGATGACGGTCGGCTGGTGTACGAGCAAGACCTGATCGTGGCGCGCTTGCAGCAGGATCCGCCGCGCGATATCGACGGCACGGTGTTTGATTTCGTGGCCGAGGGCGTCGCGGCGCAGGCGGAATACCTGAAAGCCTACCATGTCGCGTTGCGTCAGGTCGGGGAAGACCCCAGCGAGAAGAACCTGAATCAACTGGCGAAGATTCAGGACGTGCTGGATCACCAAGGGCTGTGGAAGCTGGAAGACCGTATCAACGAGGTGTTGGGCCAACTGGGGTTATCGGCGGATACGCCGTTGTCGGCGTTGTCCGGCGGTTGGCTGCGTAAAGCCGCGTTAGGGCGGGCGCTAGTCAGCGCGCCGCGGGTATTGTTGCTGGACGAACCCACCAACCACCTGGATATCGACACTATCGACTGGCTGGAAGGTTTCCTCAAAGCATTTTCCGGCAGCATTGTGTTTATTTCCCATGACCGATCGTTTATTCGCAACATGGCGACCCGTATTGTCGACCTGGATCGCGGCAAGATGGTGTCCTGGCCCGGTGATTACGACAAATATTTGCTGGGGAAAGAAGAGGCGCTGCGGGTGGAAGATCTGCAGAATGCTGAATTCGACCGCAAGCTGGCGCAGGAAGAAGTGTGGATTCGCCAGGGCATCAAAGCTCGTCGTACCCGCAATGAAGGCCGGGTGCGGGCGCTCAAGGCGATGCGACAAGAGCGTGCCGATCGCCGTGAAGTCATGGGTAGCGCCAAAATGCAGGTGGAAGAGGCAGCCCGCTCCGGCAAGATAGTCTTCGAACTGGAAGACGTACAGTATCAGGTTGACGGGAAAACACTGGTATCGGGCTTTTCTGCTCAGGTACAACGCGGCGATAAAATCGCGCTGGTCGGGCCGAATGGCTGCGGTAAAACCACGCTGTTAAAGTTGATGCTGGGTCAACTGGCACCGACATCCGGGCGCATTCACTGCGGCACCAAGCTGGAAGTGGCGTATTTCGATCAGCACCGTGCTGAGTTAGACCCGGAAAAAACGGTGATGGATAACCTCGCCGAAGGGAAACAGGATGTGATGGTCAATGGCCGTCCGCGCCATGTACTGGGTTATCTCCAGGACTTCCTGTTCCACCCGAAACGCGCCATGACACCGGTAAAAGCGCTGTCAGGTGGGGAGCGTAACCGTCTGTTACTGGCACGGTTATTCCTCAAACCCAGCAACCTGCTGATTCTCGACGAACCGACCAACGATCTGGACGTGGAAACGCTGGAATTGCTGGAAGAACTGTTGGAAAGTTATCAGGGAACCGTGCTGCTGGTCAGCCATGATCGCCAGTTCGTCGATAACTCGGTCACCGAGTGCTGGATTTTTGAAGGCAACGGCCTGATTGGCCGCTATGTCGGCGGGTATTATGATGCCCAACACCAGCGTGCGTCCTCTGCGCCGTTGCGAAGCGTTGCACCTGTAAAGAGTGCAGCGACAAAAGAAAACCTTGATAGCGAGAGCGCACAAAACGCACCGGCCGCACAGCCAGCTAAACGTAGCGGCGGCAAGCTCAGTTATAACCAACAGCGTGAGCTGGAGCAGTTGCCGCAACGTATTGAAGCGCTTGAGGGTGAGATAGCCTCGCTGCAACAGCAGATGAATGACCCGGCATTCTTTTCCCGATCGCATGATGAAACCCAGCCTGTGCTGGCAGCGTTGGCGCAAGCGGAACAGCAACTGGAAACCTGTTTTGAGCGCTGGGAAGCGCTTGAGGCACAGAAGAACGGCTAAAGCGTGGCGTTGTGCCGCTGTGCGTCATTTTTAACGCGGATGTTTTTTAACAGTTAATGTTTTTTTAGCGGTAATGTTTTTTAACGGCAATAGCCGGCGTGTTAAGGCGAGCGCCTCCGTCGCGTTAACACCCCGGCAAAACCCGTCCGGCAGTATGAGATTGTTTGTATCAGCCAGGCCACAGGAGGCGGCGAATGGGTGTGCATCACCACCACTATGACCGGCATATGCTGTGTCCGCATTGTGATCTGCTGGTCGAGTTGCCGACATTACAGGATGGTCAGCGGGCGGTGTGCCCGCGTTGTAAAACCGCGTTGTCCAGCCGTCAGCGCGAGCCGCGCTGGCGTCCGGCCAGTTTTGCGTTTAGCGCACTGATTATGCTGCTGTTATCCATGCTGTTTCCTTTCGTTTCGATGAGCGTGGCCGGTATTCGCAGTGAAATCACCTTACTGGAAATTCCCCGGGTGATGGTGGCGGAAAACTACGCCAGCATGGCGACGCTTTTTCTGCTGTTTTCCCAATTGGTTCCTGCCTGTTCGATGGCGATGATTCTGTTGCTGTGTCTGCGTGCGCCGTTACCTGATGGGGTGCGGCGTCTGTTTACCCGGCTGTTGTTCCAGCTAAAAAGTTGGGGCATGGCGGAAATCTTCCTGGCTGGCGTGCTGGTCAGCTTCGTCAAACTGATGTCATATGGTGATATTGGTATCGGTGCCAGTTTTATCCCGTATATCGTGTTCTGTCTGTTGCAACTGTTGGCGTTTCAGAGTCTGGATCGTCGATGGTTGTGGGATGACGTCGCCCCGCCGCCGCTAATGCCCGCCGGGCTGGAGGTCGGGCGTGGTGGACAAGAGCAGGGGGTGCGCTCCTGCCACTGTTGCAGTGCTATTTTGCCTGCCGGGGTGGTGCGCTGCCCTCGCTGCCATACGCCGGGTCACGTGCGGCGGCGTCACAGTTTGCAGTGGACGCTGGCGCTGTTGTTCACGTCGGTGTTGTTGTATGTCCCTGCTAACCTGATGCCGATTATGGTGACCGAAGCCCTGGGGCATAACGTCACCTCGACCATCATGTCCGGGGTTATCCTGCTGTGGGACTCCGGGTCGTGGCCGGTGGCGTTGGTGATTTTTGTCGCCAGTATCATGGTACCCACGCTGAAAATGCTGGCTATGGGGTGGCTGTGCTGGTGTGCGCATGGCTCGCGTCGCCATGATACCGAGCGTCTGCACCGGGTGTATGAGGTCGTGGAGTTTGTAGGGCGTTGGTCCATGATCGATGTGTTTGTTATCGCCGTACTGTCGGCGATGGTGCGTATGGGCCGACTGATGAGCATTTATCCGGCCATCGGCGCGGTGTTGTTTGCCACCGTGGTCATTCTGACCATGATTGCCGCAATGACCTTTGATCCCCGCCTGCTGTGGGATAGGCATCACGTGCAAGGAGAGGAGCATTCTGTTGACGAACACTAATCAAGGTATGGCGCAGATAGAGACTATCAAACGCTGGTCGCCGGTATGGATAGTGCCGATTGTGACCGTACTGATTGGCGCCTGGATTCTGTTTTATCACGTGAGTCATCAGGGGCCGGAAATTACGCTGATCACCAGCAATGCTGACGGAATCGAGCCGGGAAAAACGGCGATTAAAAGCCGCAGCGTGAACGTGGGCGTGGTGGAAGGGGTGAGGCTCAGCGAAGACTTGCACCAGGTGGAGATTAAGGCACGGTTAAACGATGGCATGGATAAACTGCTGAGCAAGGATTCGGCGTTTTGGGTCGTCAAGCCGCAGATAGGCCGTGAAGGCGTTTCCGGATTGGGAACGTTGCTGTCCGGCGCATTCATCCAGCTCCAGCCGGGTTCCAGCAAGGAAGACAGCCGTACGTTCAAACTACTGGATTCGCCACCGCTGGCGTCGCCTGATGCGAAAGGGATCCGCATTATCCTCAACAGTGCGCAGTCCGGGCAGTTGAGCGCAGGTGATCCGGTACTGTTTCGCGGCTATCGGGTCGGCTCGGTAGAAACCAGCCATTTTGATCCCGCTGCCAGAAAAATGCAGTATCAGCTGTTTGTCGCCTCACCTTATGACCAACTGGTGACATCGAATGTTCGTTTCTGGAAAGACAGCGGCGTGGCGCTCAATCTGTCGGCACAGGGAATGCGGGTGGAGATGGGATCGCTGAGTACATTATTAAGCGGTGGCGTCAGTTTTGATGTCCCCACGGGTTGGGATATCGGCAATCCAGCGCATGAGCGTGATGAATACCAACTGTTTGATAATCAAAACAGTATTCAGGATTCGCTTTACACCGAATACAAAGAGTATTTGCTGTTTTTCGACGAGTCGGTCCGCGGCTTGCAGGCTGGCGCGCCGGTCGAATTCCGTGGTATCCGGTTAGGGACCGTTACCGAAGTGCCATTCTTCCCTAGAAATATGTCGCAGCGTTTCGATAGCGATTATCGCATTCCGGTCCTGGTACGCATCGAGCCAGGGCGGCTTAAACCTGGTTTACGCGACCAGATCAACCTGGAACAAGAGTTAAGTAAAGGCGCTGACTCAGGGTTGCGCGCCTCCATGAAGACCGCCAATCTGTTGACCGGCGCGCTGTATGTGGATCTGGATTTTTACCCGCAACAGAAAGGCCGGATGACGTCGCTGGCGCAGGTGGATGGTTACCCGGTACTGCCGACGGTGAACGGTGGTCTGACGCAGATTCAGCAGAAACTGATGTCAGTACTGGATAAGATCAATGGCTTGCCGCTCAATCCGATGGTGGAACAGGCGACGAAAACCCTGACGGAGAGCCAGTCCACCCTGCGCGAATTGCAGAAAACGCTGGCGTCACTCAATAAACTGACCAGCAGCGATGCGATGCAGCAGTTACCCGCGGATATGCAGCGTACCTTGCGCGAGCTGAACAGTAGCCTGCAAGGAGTACAGCCTGGCTCACCGGCCTATAACCGCATGGTGGTCGATATGCAACGCCTTGATCAGACGTTGCGTGAGTTGCAGCCGCTGCTGCGAACCCTGAATGACAAGAGTAACGCGCTGATTTTCGAGGCACCGGGTGCCCGTGATCCACAACCGAAGAAGGCGAAACCATGATAAAGCAATGGCCGTTGTGGCTGGTGGTGTTGCTGGCTGCCTGTAGCAGCCCGCAGAAAGTCTATTATCAACTGCCTGTTACGACTCAGGGGACAACCAGCCTGTCGGCGACGCCAGCCGACAGTCGTCAGTTGTGGGTCGCGCCCGTTGTCCTGACCGATTCACTGGCTGGAAACGGCATCGTGTTCCAAACCTCAGCGGTGCGCTATACCATCGCCGCCAACAATCTGTGGGCCAGCCCATTGGATCAGCAACTGCAGCAGGCGTTGGCATCGTCGTTACGCGCTCGTCTGCCGGGGTGGAATGTGGCGACTGCCGGTGTTGCCAGCGCGGCGGCGTCCAGTTTGCAAATTAATGTGACGGCGTTTCAAGGGCGCTTTGACGGTAAAGCGGTTATCCAGGGGGATTGGGTGCTGCGTAGCAATAAGCGTATCGTGACCCAACCGTTTAGTTTTGAGGTGGCGCAAACCGAAGACGGTTATGACGCACTGGTCACTGCGCTTGGCAAAGGCTGGCAGCAGGTAGCGGAGCAGATTAGTCAGCGGCTATTAGCCGGGAATTGAGACTTATATGACATGAAACTCGGATGTCTTATACCGAGAGAGATTGAGTTATAGCAAATACCTCTGAATCCCGTTTTTGTGAGCATGATCGGGTTTCAGGGGTTTTGTTTGTGTCTCAGCCGGTTAGCGCGAAATGTGGTTTTATTCTACGGAAAATTCTTCATTCTGGTTCACAAATATGACAATGGCGTGAATTTTGCGCCTTGATCTTCGTCTCCCAAATGGCTATTCATAGAGTGTGGTTGCATGAAAAACGACCACTGTTTTCTTTCCACCAGAGTCGAAATGAGGGAAACAAGGCATGAAGAGACAGAAAAGAGATCGTCTGGCACGGGCGCATTCACGGGGCTACCAGGCTGGTATCATTGGCCGGTCCAAGGAGCTCTGTCCTTATCAATCTATCGATGCCCGGTCTAACTGGTTGGGAGGCTGGCGAGAAGCCATGGAGGACAGGGCGGTGATGGCCTGATCACGCCTTGTCAATCGAAAAGGGAACAACCTCCGCTGCGGCGGAGGTTTTCGTTTTAAGGCGTGGGTAATACAGTGCGCCGAATGGCGTCCCGTCAGCGAGCAAAACGGCTGTCTACCGCATCTGCCAGCATACTTAACAGCCGTTCGCTATCTTGCCAGCCGAGGCAGGCGTCGGTAATCGACTGACCATAGGTGAGCTGGTCTGGATGGCGTAGCGGTTGGGAGCCTTCTACCAGAAAACTCTCGGCCATCACGCCAGCAATCGCGCTGCCACCGTCACGGATCTGGTCACATATCGTCTGTGCCACCGTCAGTTGCCGCTGGAACTGTTTCTGGCTGTTACCGTGGCTGAAGTCCACCACCAGCCGTTCCGGTAGGGAGAATTCCCGCAGCGCGTTACAGGCGGCGGCAATGTGTTCCGCTTCGTAATTGGGGGCTTTGCCGCCACGCAGAATAATATGCCCGAATGGGTTGCCATGGGTCTGGTACACCGTCATACGGCCGTGTTCATCCGGTGATAAAAGCATATGACGTGCGCGCGCGGCACGGATAGCGTCAATCGCGATACGGACGTTGCCGTCGGTACCGTTTTTGAACCCCACCGGACAAGAAAGCGCGGAGGCCATTTCCCGATGAATTTGGCTCTCGGTCGTGCGTGCGCCGATGGCTCCCCAACTGATGGTATCGGCAATGTACTGCCCGGTGACGATATCCAGAAACTCGGTGGCGGTTGGCAGCCCAAGCGCGTTGATATCCAGCAGCAACTGGCGCGCCTGCGTCAATCCTTCATTGATCAGGAAGCTGCCATTAAGCTGTGGATCAGCTATCAGCCCTTTCCAGCCCACCACGGTGCGTGGTTTTTCGAAGTAGGTCCGCATGACAATCTCCAGCCGGTGCTGGTATCGCGTCCGTAATGCGGCTAAACGTTGGGCATACTCTCTGGCGCTATCAATATGGTGAATGGAACATGGGCCAATGATCACCAGCAAACGGCGATCTTGCCCGGAAATAATACGTTCTATGCGTGCACGTGAGGCGATGACGGTGTCGGCGATATCCGGTATGAGCGGAAGCGCGGTCAACAGTTCATGGGGCGTCATCAGACTGGCAAGTCGTTCACTGCGCCGCTGATCAGTTAGTTGCATGTGTAATCTCTAAATGTCCGTGAAATTTATCGTATCGATCCTTGTCGGCCTGGTTGACTTGCGGGGAGGTGGCTGTAAAACCACCTATACGCCTGCAGGAAAGCCTGACCGCGATGACCGTAGTTTATCACAGGAGATTTTCTACTCCGCTGGATGAGATCAATTAATACATACGTCGATTTATGCCCATCAGGTCAATAATTCTGGCTGAAATTTCTTCTACCGAATAGTTGGTGGTGTTGATGTAGCGAATCTGGTGACGACGGAACAGCGATTCCACTTCGCTCAGCTCCATACGGCATTGCCGCAGGGAGGCGTACCGGCTGTTGCCGCGTCGTTCTTCACGAATGGCGGTGAGGCGCTCGGCGTCAATGGTTAACCCGAACAGTTTTTGCTGATAAGGCTTGAGCGCGTCCGGTAATAACAGGTTGTCCATGTCGTCGGCGGTGAAAGGGTAGTTGGCGGCGCGAATGCCGAATTGCATCGCCAGATACAGGCTGGTGGGAGTTTTGCCGCAACGGGAGACACCCAACAGAATCACCTGTGCCTGATCGAGATTACGCAATGAAATGCCATCATCATGCGCCAGCGTATAATCGATGGCCGCGATGCGGGCGTCATATTTGATCAGGTTATTGGCGGTTAACCCGTGGGTGCGATTGGCGACCGGCGTTGGTGAAACGCCCAGCTCCTGCTGTAGCGGTGCGACCAGCGCCTGCACGATATCCTGGCAGAATCCTTCGCTACCGACGATGATGTCACGGATGGCGGGCGTCACAATCGAATAGAATACCAGTGGGCGCACGCCGCTTTGATGGTATAAGCTATTAATCTGATCGCGAACGGCGGCGGCCCGGGTTTCATTATCGACAAACGGCAGGGTGTAGCTGGTGGTGCCGACCGGAAACTGGGACATGACCGCATGGCCTAACACTTCTGCGGTAATGGCCGTGCCGTCGGATACATAAAATACGCTTCTTTCCATACTGACTCCTTAAATGCCCTCGCTGGCTATCATATACTCGTCATACTTCAAGTTGCAGGTGCGTTGGCTTTATTACTCGGCCCATTCCTAGGCCTCGCCCTTTCAGGGCCGCAGCAAGCTGCGTTCAAATCTGCTCCTGGCAGATTTGTCGTTCACCCGAATCACTTACCTGAGTAAGCTCATCGGGACTCACTCTCTAGCCGCATTACAAGGCTCTAATGAGCCTTGCCCTGAAGGGCCAACGCGTTGCGTTGTTCAACACGCATGCGTGTTGTCCTGCAACTCGAATTATTTTGGGTATAAGGCTTTTGTGCCGAAAATCAGGTGTTTCCTGACTTTTTTGTTGAAACGGCATTTCATTATCCTCATGATTACGATGATATTATTTCACAATATTGGGATTTTTCTGACTTTTAGCAATCTCAATCCGTGAATTCCTTTTTTTTCACCTGGTTGATCGATTCACCTTTCCGTCCTTTTTAAAACCCTGTGCTACGCTGATAAAGCCGAAACTCATTCACGGCGAAATATTTCACACCCTATTTCTTTACATCCTAACTGTATGCAAAAAGGATTATTTTCGATGTCTAACAACGGCCCTGATATGCGTAATGTCCTGTGGTATAACCAGCTTGGTATGCACGACGTTGAGCGGGTGGGAGGCAAAAATGCCTCGCTGGGGGAAATGATCACGAATCTGTCGGAACTAGGGGTGTCGGTTCCGAATGGTTTTGCGACCACTGCCCAGGCGTTTAATGACTTTCTGAACCAAAGCGGTATCAATCAGCGCATCTATGAGCTGTTGGATCGTACCGATGCCGATGACGTCAGTCAGTTGGCTAAAGCCGGTGCACAGATTCGTCAGTGGATTATTGATACGCCATTCCAGCCGGAACTGGAGCAGGCTATCCGTAGCGCCTATCAGCAACTGGCGGATGGCGAACCGGAAGCATCCTTTGCGGTGCGCTCGTCGGCAACGGCGGAAGACATGCCGGATGCGTCCTTCGCAGGTCAGCAGGAAACCTTTCTTAACGTACAGGGTATCGACGCCGTGATGGTGGCGGTGAAGCACGTGTTTGCCTCACTGTTTAATGATCGCGCCATCTCTTATCGCGTGCATCAGGGCTATGATCACCGTGGCGTGGCGTTATCCGCCGGGGTTCAGCGCATGGTGCGTTCGGATCTGGCGGCTTCTGGCGTGATGTTTACGTTGGATACCGAATCGGGTTTCGATCAGGTGGTATTTATTACCGCAGCCTGGGGCCTGGGTGAAATGGTGGTACAGGGGGCGGTGAACCCGGATGAGTTTTATGTGCATAAGCCGACGCTGCTGAGCGGTAAACCGTCGATTGTGCGCCGCAATATGGGCTCGAAGAAAATCCGCATGGTGTATGCCGCGACGCAAGAGCACGGCAAACAAGTGCGGGTGGAAGACGTAGAAGAAGCACAGCGTACCCGGTTTTGTCTGAGTGATGACGAAGTGCAGGCGCTGGCGCATCAGGCGCTGTTGATCGAAAAACACTATGGCCGCCCCATGGACATCGAGTGGGCCAAAGACGGTCATACCGGCAAGCTGTACATTGTGCAGGCACGACCGGAAACAGTACGTTCCAACGGTCAGGTGATGGAGCGTTATCATCTGCCAGCGGGCGGCAAGGTGTTGGTGGAAGGGCGTGCTATCGGCCATCGCATCGGTGCCGGTGAAGTGAAAATCGTCCATGACATCAGTGAAATGCATCGGGTAAATGCGGGTGATGTGCTGGTGACCGACATGACCGACCCTGACTGGGAACCGATCATGAAAAAAGCGGCGGCTATCGTCACCAACCGTGGCGGGCGTACCTGCCATGCGGCGATTATCGCCCGTGAACTGGGTATTCCGGCGGTGGTGGGATGCGGCGATGCTACTGAACGTTTGCAGAACGGCCAAAAAGTCACCGTGTCCTGTGCTGAAGGCGATACCGGCTATGTCTATCAGGACTTGCTGGACTTCACCGTGAAAAGCTCACAGGTGGATGCCATGCCGTCGCTGCCGCTGAAAATCATGATGAACGTCGGTAACCCGGACCGGGCATTCGACTTCGCCTGCCTGCCCAATGAAGGGGTCGGGTTGGCGCGTCTTGAGTTCATCATCAACCGGATGATTGGGGTTCACCCGCGCGCGTTGCTGGAGTTTGAGCAGCAAACGCCGGAATTGCAGCGTGAAATCCGTACCCTGATGCAGGGGTATGACGATCCGGTAGAGTTTTATATCGAACGTCTGAAAGAGGGCATTGCCACGCTGGCGTCAGCGTTCTGGCCGAAGCGCGTGATCGTGCGTTTGTCCGACTTCAAATCCAACGAGTACGCCAACCTGCTGGGTGGCACCCGCTACGAGCCGGAAGAAGAAAACCCGATGCTGGGCTTCCGTGGCGCAGGTCGTTATGTCTCGCCGAATTTCCGTGCCTGCTTTGCGCTGGAATGTGAAGCGGTGAAACGGGTCCGCAACGGCATGGGGCTGACCAACGTCGAGGTGATGATTCCGTTTGTACGCACCGTGGCGCAAGCAGAGGCCGTGGTGGCGGAGCTGGCGAATCAAGGGCTGAAACGTGGCGAGAATGGCCTGAAAATCATCATGATGTGTGAAATCCCGTCTAACGCGTTGTTAGCGGATGAGTTCCTGAAACACTTTGATGGTTTCTCTATCGGCTCGAACGACATGACCCAGCTTACGTTGGGGCTGGACCGCGACTCGGGTGTCGTCTCCGAATTGTTTGACGAACGCAATGACGCGGTGAAGGCGTTGCTGGCAATGGCGATCCGTGCTGCGAAAAAACAAGGCAAATACGTTGGAATCTGTGGTCAGGGGCCGTCTGACCATGAGGATTTCGCGGCCTGGCTGATGGATGAAGGCATCGATAGCCTGTCGCTGAACCCGGATACCGTGGTGCAGACCTGGCTGAGCCTGGCTGAGAAACGCTAACGCTTGATCTGATTGTTCGACTATACCTAACCGCCCGGCGCAGATGCCGGGCGGTTTTTTTTATGTCTGTAGACGGTATTGGTAGCAAGGTTCGGATAAAAAAAATGCCCACCTCGGGGGATGGGCAAAGACTACACACAGCAATTCGTTACTAGCTCTGACGAGGAGAAACCTCACTGACAAACATTACGTTAACAATAGCTCCGGGTATGAATACTAGGTTTTGGGCCGAGTTGAGTCATTAGGAATCATCCTAATGGTTAATTATTTTTGAATTATTGATTTGCGGTAAAAGTGTTTTTCTCAGAAAAACTGATCTTGAATCGAGTTAAATAGCAAAAATAGTGTTTTATGGCTGAGAAGTTTCTTAAAAAGATAAAATTATCTTACATATTAGGAATGTTCCCGGTGCGGATTACACCGGGAAATGAATGTCGTAGTCAGGGCTTTTTGTGATGGTGTGAGAGCGTACGGAGCGGCTGTGGTTCCGGCGAGGCTTTCATCCAGGCCGACAGCAAACGGTAGGACACCGCCAACACCACCGGGCCAATAAATAACCCGATCATGCCGAATGCCAGCAACCCGCCGATGACGCCGGACAAGATCAGCAACATCGGCAAATCTGCGCCCATACGAATCAGCAACGGGCGAATAATGTTATCCAACGTACCGACGACACAGCTCCAGACCAGCAAGACGGTGCCCCAGGTGGTGTCACCGCTCCAGTACAACCAGATAATGGCCGGTACCAGTACGGTCAACGGGCCGATTTGCGCCACACAAGACAAAAACATCAATACCGTGAGCAGCGTGGTGTAGGGGATACCAGCCAGCGCCAGGCCAATACCGCCCAGAACCGACTGAACAATAGCGGTGACGACGACCCCAAGCGCGACCGCCCGAATAGCCTGAGCCGCCAGAATCACCGCCGAATCCCCACCTTGTCCCCCCAGTCGAATGGCAAAACGGCGTACGCCCAACGCAACCTGGTCGCCTTTGCTGTACAGCAACACGCTAAATAGCACCATCAGTGCGCAGTGCATCAGGAAACGGCCGACATGTGCCGCCTGAGATACAACCCAGGAAGCCGTCTGGCCGATATAGGGCTGGATTTTTGCCATCAGCGCCGGGCCGCCGCTGTGCGCCAACGCATGCCAACTGCTGTGCAACTTGGCTCCCACCAGCGGGATGGATTGCAGCCAGTCAAGCGCTGGCGGGGTCATTCGCCCTTGCGCGCTTACCCAGTTGATCAGGTTGGAGGCGTTGTCTATGACGCTGCTGACCAGAATGGATGTCGGGAAAACGAACAACAAGACCAGCAGTATCGTCATGACGATAACGGCCAGCGAACGGTATCCCCAGAGTATCTGCTGCAATCGGATGAGCAGCGGCCAGGTGGCGATAACCACCATGCTGGCCCAGGCGAACCCGAGAATAAAGGGTTGTACCACCCAGAAGCAGGCAATAATCATGATGCCAATAAATAACAGGCTAAACAGTATTCGAGCGAGATCGAATCGCTGTGACTGAGATTGTCTCATCAAGAGAGGTTACCTCGTTAATTCAGGCGACAGGCCTAATGCAAGATGATGAAAACAGGGCTGGCGGCTATTTCTGCCTGGCTGACAGGCGAGAAGCCGGACCAGAATTTATCATGCGTGATTTACAGCGATTTGCACAGTGATTCCTGAATGCAACAGGCCATCGGCTCTGTATCGCGGCATAGTTTTATGGTCGTTGCCTGTTTAAGTTTTTGTTGATCCGTTGACGCACTAGCGGGGGAAATATGATAAAACGAAAGGCCTGCAGGTAGCGGATTGCTGCCCGCCGACACGTATTTTATTGGCAAACACCTCTCGCATGGACAGGGTCAACAGATAATGATCCCACAGATCACACAAGCACCGGGAATCGTTCAACCGGTGCTGAGCTTTTTGGAAGCCTTGAAGCAACACGGTTTTACCGGCGATATCGCCACGCAGTACGCTGATCGCCTGACGATGGCGACGGACAACAGTATTTATCAATTACTGCCGGATGCGGTGGTGTTTCCCCGCTCGACTGCTGACGTATCGCTGCTCGCCCGGCTGGCGGGTGAAGCGCGTTTTCATGAGCTGGTGTTCACGCCGCGTGGCGGCGGCACCGGCACCAACGGACAGGCGCTCAACCACGGTATTGTGGTGGATATGTCGCGCCACATGAACCGCATTCTGGAAATCAACCCGGAGCAAGGGTGGGTACGGGTAGAAGCGGGGGTTATCAAGGATCAACTGAACCAGTACCTGAAACCGTTCGGCTACTTCTTCTCGCCGGAGCTCTCCACCAGTAACCGTGCGACGCTGGGCGGTATGATTAATACCGATGCCTCGGGGCAGGGGTCGCTGGTGTACGGCAAAACTTCAGACCATGTGCTGGGTTTGCGCGCGGTACTGCCTGGCGGTGAACTGCTGGATACGCGGGCGATGCCGGTTGCGCTGGCGGAACAACTGGCGCAGGAAGAGTCACCGGTTGGGCGTATATACCACACCGTGCTACATCGTTGCCGCGAGCAGCGCCAGCTGATTATCGACAAATTCCCCAAACTGAACCGTTTCCTGACCGGGTATGACCTGCGCCATGTGTTCAGCGATGATATGCAAACGTTTGACCTGACCCGTATCCTGACCGGTGCGGAAGGGACGCTGGCGTTTATTACCGAAGCGAAGCTCGATATCACGCCGCTGCCCAAGGTGCGGCGGCTGGTGAATGTCAAATATGACTCGTTCGATTCCGCCTTACGCAACGCGCCATTCATGGTGGAAGCACGCGCACTGTCGGTGGAGACGGTGGATTCGAAGGTGCTGAATCTGGCCCGCGAAGACATTGTATGGCATTCAGTCAGTGAACTGATCACCGATGTACCCGGCGAAGAGATGCTGGGGTTAAACATTGTCGAGTTTGCTGGTGACGATGAAACGCTTATTGATGGCCAGGTGGCCTCGTTGTGCGAACGTCTTGATGGACTGCTGGTTAGCCGTGAAGCCGGGGTGATCGGCTATCAGGTTTGTCGTGATCTGGTGGGGATCGAGCGTATTTACGGCATGCGCAAGAAAGCGGTCGGTCTGCTTGGCAACAGCAAAGGGCTGGCAAAGCCGATCCCGTTTGCGGAAGACACCTGTGTGCCGCCGCAACATCTGGCGGACTACATCGTCGAATTCCGCGCGCTGCTGGATAGCCACAACCTGAGTTACGGTATGTTTGGCCACGTCGATGCCGGGGTGTTGCATGTTCGTCCGGCGCTGGACATGTGCGACCCGCAGCAGGAAGTGCTGATGAAGCAGCTTTCCGATCAGATAGTGGCGCTTACCGCCAAATACGGTGGTTTGCTATGGGGCGAACACGGCAAAGGTTTCCGTGCTGAATACAGCCCGGCATTTTTTGGCCCGGAGCTGTATGACGAGTTGCGCCGAATCAAAGCCGCGTTTGACCCGGATAACCGTCTCAACCCCGGCAAGATTTGTGCGCCGCTGGGGGTGGATGCGCCGATGATGAAAGTGGACGCGGTAAAACGCGGCACTTATGACCGGCAGATTCCGCTGACGGTGCGTACCGCCTACCGTGGTGCCATGGAGTGCAACGGTAACGGTCTGTGCTTCAATTTCGATACCCGCAGCCCGATGTGCCCATCGATGAAAATCACCGGCAACCGTATCCATTCGCCGAAAGGGCGCGCCACACTGGTGCGTGAATGGCTGCGTTTGCTGTCTGAGCAAGGGGTCGATCCGCTGGCACTAGAACAGGCACTGCCGCGCCAGCGTGTCAGTTTTCGCGGTCTGATCGCCAAAACCCGTAATACCCTGGCGGCGCGTCAGGGCGAATATGACTTTTCGCATGAGGTCAAAGAGGCAATGTCCGGTTGCCTGGCCTGTAAAGCCTGCTCAACACAATGCCCGATAAAAATTGATGTACCTGGCTTTCGTGCCCGTTTTTTGCAACTGTACCACACCCGTTACCTACGACCGGCTCGCGACTACCTGGTGGCGGGCGTGGAAAGCTATGCCCCGTTGATGGCACAGAGCCCGAAAACGTTTAACTTTTTCCTGCGTCAGCCGTGGGTCAATACGATTAGCCGTAAGCTGATCGGTATGGTGGATTTGCCATTACTGTCGACGCCGTCGCTACGTCAGCAGTTTGTCGGTCACCGGGCGATGACGACTACGCTTGAGCAACTGGAGCAGATGTCAGCGCAGGCTCGTGCCGATTACGTGCTGATCGTGCAGGATCCGTTTACCAGCTATTACGATGCGCAGGTGGTGGCGGATTTTGTCCGGTTGGTCGAAAAGCTGGGGTTACGGCCGGTGTTGCTACCGTTCTCACCGAATGGTAAACCGCAGCATATCAAAGGATTCCTGCAGCGTTTTGCGAAAACCGCCGGTAAAACCGCCGAGTTTCTGAACCGGGTTGCCCGCCTGGGGTTACCGATGGTGGGGGTCGATCCGGCGCTGGTGCTGTGTTATCGGGACGAATACCGGGAAGTGCTGGGCGATAGGCGCGGTGAATTTCAGGTACAGCTGGTACATGAGTGGTTGACGACTCTGGTGAACAGCCGTGATGACCGGGCTCCGGCGCTGCGTGACGATCCGTGGTATTTGTTCGGTCACTGCACCGAAACCACGGCATTGCCAGCCAGCGGACAACAGTGGGCGGCGATTTTCGCGCATTTTGGTGCCCGGCTGGAAAATGTCAGCGTTGGCTGCTGTGGTATGGCCGGTACTTACGGTCATGAAACCCGTAATCTGGCCCATTCTCAGGGAATCTATGCACTTTCCTGGCAACCGTCCCTGCAACGGTTGCCGCAGGCGCGTTGTCTGACTACCGGCTATTCCTGTCGTAGTCAGGTCAAGCGCATGGAAGGGCGTGGATTAAAACATCCGTTGCAGGTGTTGCTGGAGCTGGTGTGATGCTGTGGAAACGTAGTGTAGATATAGAACAACTCAACCAGATGGCGGTGGACGGTATGGCTGGCCATATCGGTATTCGCATGACGCACCTGAGTGACGATACGCTGGAAGCGGTGATGCCGGTGGATCATCGCACCCGGCAGCCGTTTGGTCTGCTGCATGGCGGGGCATCGGTGGCGTTGGCGGAGTCGTTGGGCTCTATCGCCGGTTATTTGTGCTCAGAAGGCGACCAGCGGGTGGTGGGGGTGGAGATTAACGCCAACCACCTGCGGGCCGTGACTGAAGGCGAGGTGCGTGGCGTATGTCGCGCGCTACACACCGGTAAACGGATGCAAGTCTGGCAGATTGATATTTTCGACAGCCAGGATCGGCTGTGTTGTACCTCACGACTGACCACAGCGGTGATTTCCCCCGACGCCTGATATCTGTCTTAGCCGTGTCCTGCCGGGCTTGAGGCCTGGCAGGACAGTGTCTGTTTCCTTTCAGGGAATAAACGCCACCCGTTGCATAAAATCCGTCTGGAACGCGGTGGCCTTATCCCAGTTACCCATCAGATTGAACTGAGTACAAATGTACCGTAGCGTTTGGTGTGCAAAATAGTAGCTTTGTACCCGGAACAAACGGTCACGTTCGGCGTTGTGGATTTCATGAATCAGATGCTGATGCAGTTTGATCAGGCTGAACAGATAACTGTTTTCGTCACCGTGCTGTTGACTCAGCTCTGCCATATGCAGCCCCGTCAGGTAGTAGTGGCGCAAATCACTGATATCGCCATCCTCCCGCTCCAGCGATAACTCTGCCAGATAAAACTCCATGGTGGCGTTACGCAGTTGCCGCCGGTAGTCATCAATCTGTGTCTGCAACCAGGCTCGGAACGGAAACATATCGGGCACCTCATTACGAAATAAGAATCATTATCATATTTTCGAATCATTGATCATGCAACGTTTTTGACCTGCAACGTTGTTTGAGAGAAGGAAAGATGACAAGAGACAGGGGCGGGCTAACGGTATGAGTGAATGTTGTCGGTGACTCTTATCCGTTACCTGACGGCTATTCATACTGATAGAGCGCTATTTCTGCGCTTTGATGCGTCACATTTCGGAATCCATCCGGTGGATTTCCTGCTACCCTGCTTTTATCCTTGGGACTTTCCAATGACGAAAGAGATTCAACCTATTGATAAGAAATAAGAAAGAAAGTGCCCGCCAGTGGCGATGCTTCTGCGTCTGTAATAGACGCGGGCTTGACTCGCGCTCTGGCGCTCACCCTATCTTCGGAATTACAACAGGAAACTTATAATGAAACGTGCGCTTACCCTGATGGGATTATTGTTTGCGTCCTGCCTGACGGGCATACAGCCTGCCAGCGCGACGGAATATCCTCTGCCACCCCCGGATAGTCGCTTAATTGGGGAAAATATTAGCTACACCGTGCCTAACGATGGTCACCCACTGGAAACCATTGCGGCCAAATTTAAAATTGGTTTGCTGGGCATGTTGGAAGCTAACCCGGGTACCGATCCCTATCTGCCGAAACCTGGCTCCAGCCTGACTATCCCGCTGCAAATGCTGCTGCCGGATACGCCGCGAGAAGGAATTGTGGTAAATCTGGCAGAACTGCGGCTCTACTATTTTCCTAAAGGGAAAAACACCGTCATCGTCTATCCTATCGGCATCGGCCAGCTGGGCCGCAATACGCCGGTAATGGTGACCCACGTGATTGAGCGTCGCCCGAATCCGACCTGGATCCCGACCGCCAATACGCGGCGTCATTACAAAGAACAGGGTATTGATTTACCTGCTATGGTACCCGGTGGGCCGGATAACCCGATGGGATTGTTTGCATTGCGGCTGGAGAAAAGCGGCGGGGTGTACTCTATCCACGGCACCAACGCTGATTTTGGTATCGGTATGCGCGTGAGTTCCGGTTGTATCCGCTTACGCCCGGAAGACATTGAGGCGTTGTTTAATGACGTGCCGGTAGGTACCCGCGTACAGATCATCAATGAACCCATCAAGATTGCGGTGGAGCCGGATGGGAAACGGTATGTCGAAGTGCATCAACCGCTGTCTCGTACCGATAAAGACGACCCGCAAACCATGCCGATTGCGCTGAACCAGAAAGTGAAGGCCTTTATCCACAACGGCGATACCGATGCTGACGCTGTTCATAACGCGATTGCTCGTCGCTCTGGTATGCCGGTGCTGGTCAATACCGGGCAGATTGCTTCTCAGCAGCCATCGTCATTGCTACCGCAAAACGCTGCGCCGATATCGGCGGTGAAGACGTCATCGTCACACTAACGGCAGCGGGTGTCAGAGCGTCATGCGTGAGCGGGCGTTCTGACACAGTCCTCAGTCGTCCTTCTTGCAGACATCCCTTCAGGTAGATAACCGCTCAGAGAGATAACTCATCAGGTGTATAAGCCTTCAGAGGGAGGAGCAGGCTCAGTCGCCTCGTCCGAATACACGGGTTTGTCATATACAACGTGAGACAGTACTGCGCCAGATTGGCGGCACGCATGAGTATGTGGTGATGTGAATGGTGAGGGTCGAGGTGTAAAACGAAGGGCAAAAAAAATGGCGCACAGAAGTGCGCCATTTTTCATTCAACCAGTTCTTACTTTTTGTAAGTACGAACCTGGTTGTCCAGGCGCTGGTTAGCACGAGCTGCGTCATCTTTAGCAGCCTGCACGTCGGTAGCCAGAGCGTCAACTTTGCTGGTCAGAGCAGATACTTTCTCGTTCAGAGAAGAAACGTCAGAAGACAGCTGATCCAGTTTAGCGTTGCTGGAGCAACCAGCCAGCAGAGTGGAACCCAGGATTACCGCGCCCAGTACCAGTTTAGTACGATTCATTATTAATACCCTCTAAATTGAGTTAATCTCCATGTAGCGTTACAAGTATTACACAAACCGTTTTCTGATGAGAATAAATTTTTGATGGGAACATGCTTAATTTTGATCGTTCGCTCAAAGAATCATCGAGTTTTACAAACAGGTTAAAAAAGTAAGGAAAACAGGGCCATTTTATCAGAGTCCTGTGGCTTTCATGGCCGTGGATATATCTTTTTTGTCTAACCGATCGTGCTATTTATCATCGACGCCTATCGCGAAAAATAAAAAAAGCGCCCGTAGGGCGCTTTAAAAAATTCTCATTATCGAATTACAGGCGGTGGACTGACGCGGTGTTGGTGGTGCCGCTCGGTACCAGCGCACCGGAAACCATCACAACTACATCGCCTTCCTGCGCTAAACCGCTCTTCAGTGCGGCTTCTTTACCAATGCGGTAGAAATCATCGGTAGAGGCGATTTCTTTCACCAGCATGGTTTCCACGCCTTTGCTCAGCAGCAGCTGGCGGGCGGTGATTTCGTTGGTGGTCAGCGCCAGAATGCGCGCGGTCGGGAAGTATTTACGGATAGACTTGGCGGATTTGCCGCCATGGGTGGCAACCACGATCAGCGGCGCTTCCAGTTTCTCTGCTGTTTCCACCGCACCGCGGCATACCGCTTCGGTAATGCGCAGTTTGCTGGTGTTTTGCAGTTTGTCCAGCCGTGACGTCATGACCCTATCAGTACGTTCGCAGATGGTCGCCATGATGCTGACCGCTTCCAGCGGGTATTTACCTTTGGCGCTCTCGCCAGACAGCATGACCGCGTCGGTACCGTCGATGATGGCGTTGGCGACGTCACCTGCTTCAGCGCGAGTCGGGCGTGGGTTCTTGATCATGGAATCCAGCATCTGCGTCGCGGTGATCACCACTTTGCGAGCCAGGTTGCATTTTTCGATCATCATCTTCTGGGCGAAGATCACTTCTTCAACCGGAATTTCAACACCCAGATCGCCACGGGCAACCATGATGCCGTCAGAAGCGTCCAGGATGTCGTCGAAGTTGTTCAGGCCTTCCTGGTTTTCGATCTTGGAAATGATCTGGATGTGCTCGCCACCGTGCTGTTTCAGGTGGGCGCGGATCTCTTCTACGTCAGAACGTTTACGAATAAAGGATGCGGCAACGAAATCGACGCCTTGCTCGCAACCGAAAATCAGGTCACGTTTGTCTTTTTCCGCCAGTGCTGGCAACTGGATGGAAACGCCCGGCAGGTTAACCCCTTTGTTTTCGCCGAGGTCGCCGTTGTTCAGTACCTTACACACCACTTCGCCGCCGTTGATTGCGACGACTTCCATGCCAATCAGACCATCGTCGACCAGCACGGTGTTACCAACGCTCAGGTCATCAGCAAAGCCCGCATAAGTGACCGCCACGCGTTCTTTGTTACCGACAACGCTGGTATCGGTGGTGAAGGTGAAGGTCTGGCCCGCGGTCAGAGAAACGTCAGCACCGTTTTCCAGTTTGATGGTACGAATTTCCGGGCCTTTGGTATCCAGCAGGATGGCTGCTTTCTGGCCGGTTTTTTCTGTAATGGCACGCAGATTTTTGATGCGCTGACCATGTTCGGCGTAGTCACCGTGAGAGAAGTTCAGGCGCATGACGTTCATACCGGCGTTCAGCAGCTTGCCCAGTACTTCCTCTGATTCGGTTTTCGGGCCGATAGTACAAACAATTTTGGTCTTTTTCATAACGGTAGTTTCTACAAGTTGTGATGGATAAAAAAACAGGATGACCGGCGGTTAGCTGAGACTGAGACTTGACCGTCGGGGACAATATGCTTGCGATTGCGAGAGAATGATAAGTATAGATGGTGACAGACGAGGGAGAGTGAAGAAGCACGTGACTGGATATTGCCCATAGCAAGGAGTGGGCGAGGCGGCAATATCCCTGAGGAATATGTTATTGGTTGTGTTTTTATCAGTGGCACGTGGATTCGCTGAAACCATTCAATGAAACAACGTTCCGTATTATAGTTATCAGGCAAAGAGATACAAGCGGTTGAAGGGCGGTATAGCACGTATTTTCGTGCTCTTGCGCAAAAAAACGTACGATTTATTGTTTTTACACAAACTTGTTGCGCAAATGCACGAAAAACATCTGGCTGTCGGTGTGGCGATGGCGCTAAACGTGAGGCGTCAGTGACAGGTCTGCCAATAATTTGTCGTGATAATGCTGGCTTTGTGTCGATCCGGTCACGTTTCCGTCACCGGGTGGTTGAGCCACGGTGCGCCGGTGGTAAGTTAGGGTTTGCAGGTTGTGCCCGGTCAGCGAGATGCTGGTGTCGTGGTGGTCTACAACCCGGGGTTGTTACTGCCGTTGGCAGGCAAAACCAGATGTTCGCGTTGGTGGCGGGCGTCTGGTTTTTTTGTTTTCAGGGGTCGAACAATGAAGATCGCTAAAATACTGAATAATAATGTCGTCACGGTCATCGATGAGCAGGGTAATGAACAGGTCGTGATGGGGCGAGGACTGGCGTTTAAAAAACGGCCGGGCGAGAAGCTGGATACCGCCCTTGTCGAGAAGGTTTTTTCTTTGCGCAGTAGCGAACTGACCGCGCGCCTGAGTGATGTGCTGGAGCGTATTCCGCTGGAGGTGGTGACGACGGCGGATCGCATCATCGCGCTGGCAAAAGAAAAACTGACCGGAAACCTGCAAAACAGCCTCTACATCTCGCTGACCGACCACTGCCATTTTGCTATTGAACGACATCGACAAGGTGTGGATATCCCGAATGGACTGCTGTGGGAAGTAAAACGGTTGTACCAAAAAGAGTTCGCCGTCGGGCTGGAGGCGTTGGACATCATTCACCAGCGTTTGGGGGTGCGGCTGCCGGAGGATGAGGCGGGCTTTATTGCATTGCACCTGGTGAATGCACAACTGGATAGCCATATGCCGGAAGTGATGCGTATCACCCGCATCATGCAGGAGATCCTGAATATTGTTAAGTACCACCTCCATCTCGACTATAACGAGCAGGCGTTCAGCTACCATCGATTTGTCACCCACCTGAAGTTTTTTGCCCAGCGTTTATTGGGGCGTATACCGGTTTCCAATGAAGATGAATCACTACACGATGTAGTCAAAGAGAAATACAGTCTGGCGTATCGGTGTGCCGAGAAAATTCAGGATCATATGATGCTGAATTATCATTATCAGCTGACGAAAGAAGAGTTGATGTTTCTGACTATTCATATTGAGCGGGTGCGTGCTGAATTACAGGAACAGGCGAAAAAATAAATGTCGGTAGCAGGCGACAGAAGATTGCGTGACGTCACAAAATAGCAGATGGCCGGTGCGAAACGCTTGTCAGAATACATCACGCTGGTAATCTGTAACGTAATGAATATGGATTGCGACTGTATATCCCATTAAGGAGCATACAGGCAAAACCTGAACCGTTTTTTGCGAGCATCACGCCGCAATGAAACGGTTCAGGTTTTTTTTTGCCTCGAGTACAAAGTGCGCTGAGATCAAGAGGTACTGACCTCAAGGTGTACTGACAACGTAGAGTGCAGTCGCTCAGCAGTTTTCTTCGGGCATGGACTGAGTATTAAGGATATCACCATGAGTTACGAAACATTAGCCAGTGAGATAAAAGAGGGCGTAGGGGGTCAGGACAATATTATTAGCGTGATCCATTGCGCCACCCGCTTGCGGTTTAAATTAAAAAATAATGCTGCTGCCCGTGCGGATGCCCTGAAAAATAATCCCGGCATTATTATGGTGGTGGAAAGCGGTGGGCAGTTTCAGGTCGTGGTGGGTAATCAGGTCGCTGAGGTCTATCAGGCATTACTATCGCTTGATGGCATGGCGCGTTTTAGTGACCCCTCTGCTTCGACAGAAGAGAAGAAAGAGAATCTGCTAGCCCGGTTTATCGATATTATTTCCAGTATTTTTACGCCCTTCGTCGGTGTGATGGCGGCAATGGGGATCCTGAAAGGATTTTTGGCGCTGGGCATCGCCACCCAGATAGTAGTGGAGAGTAGCGGCACCTATAAATTGCTGTTTGCCGCCAGTGATGCATTGTTCTATTTTTTCCCGATTGTGCTGGGGTATACCGCGGGCAAGAAATTCGGCGGTAACCCGTTTACGACGCTGGTGATTGGCGCCACGCTGGTTCACCCCAGTATGATCGCCGCCTTTAGCGCCGCGCAGGCACCCGATCACCCGATACTTCATTTCCTGGGTCTCCCGATAACCTTTATCAACTACAGTTCATCGGTCATTCCGATCCTGTTCGCCAGTTGGGTGTCTTGCAAGCTGGAAAAACCGTTAAACCATTGGCTGCACGCCAATATCCGCAATTTCTTCACGCCGCTGCTGTGCGTTGCCATTAGCGTCCCTCTGACATTTTTAGTGATTGGTCCCAGTGCCACCTGGCTTAGCCAGATGCTGTCGGGCGGATATCAGTGGTTATATGGGTTGAACTCGATGCTGGCTGGTGCGGTCATGGGGGCATTTTGGCAGGTTTGCGTGATTTTCGGTCTGCACTGGGGGTTTGTGCCGCTGATGCTGAATAACCTGAGCGTAATGGGGCATGACACGCTGCTGCCACTGTTGACGCCAGCGGTACTCGGTCAGGCTGGTGCGACGCTTGGCGTACTGCTGCGCACTCGCGACATGAAGCGCAAAGGGATTGCCGGGTCGGCGTTTTCCGCCGCGATTTTCGGTATCACTGAACCGGCGGTATACGGTGTGACATTACCACTGCGCCGTCCTTTCATTTTTGGTTGCATCGGGGGCGCGGTGGGGGCCGCGGTCATGGGGTATTTCCACACCACCATCTATTCGTTTGGTTTCCCGAGTATTTTTACCTTTACCCAGATCATTCCGTCGACCGGTGTAGATAGCAGCGTCTGGGCGGCTGTCATCGGGACGCTGGCGGCGTTCATGTTCGCGGCGGTAACCAGTTGGGCATTCGGTATACCGAAAGACGACGCACAAGAGGCGGTGGTGGAAAGTACAACGCAGCCTGCCGCGACACCGAATCACACCGGTATGGTTCACGATGAACCCGCTACTCGTGAGGAAACCTCTATCCGTGATGAAAACCGGGTTTGCGAAGAAGTGCTGTGTAGCCCGTTTACGGGGGAGGTCGTGCCGTTAGAACAGGTCACCGATCGCACTTTCGCCAGCGGCGTGATGGGCAAAGGGGTAGCGATCCGGCCTTCACAAGGGCGGCTTTATGCACCAGTAGACGGCACCGTCGCATCGTTGTTTAAGACCCACCACGCCATTGGTCTGGTATCAAGGGGCGGCGCAGAAGTGTTGATACACGTTGGTATCGATACCGTCCGGCTGGATGGGCGCTATTTTACTCCGCATGTACGTGTTGGCGATGTGGTGCGGCGAGGTGATCTGTTGCTGGAGTTTGATGGCCCGGCGATTGAGGCGGCAGGATACGACCTCACCACGCCGATGGTGATTACCAATAGTGAGAATTATCAAGGGGTAATGCCCGTCGCCAGTGGCAAGGTCGATGCCAATGCGCCGCTGGTACAGCTGGTATGTTGAATAATGCGTGAATAGCGATACAGGAGATCAGTGATGAGTAATCCTTTCCCGGAACACTTTTTATGGGGCGGTGCGATTGCCGCCAACCAGGTGGAAGGTGCCTATCTGACGGATGGAAAAGGGCTTTCCACCTCGGATTTACAGCCTCAGGGGATTTTCGGCAATATTGTGGAGCGCCAGCCCGGCGACAGTGGGATTAAAGATGTGGCGATCGATTTCTATCATCGTTACCCGCAAGATATCGCGTTGTTTGCTGAAATGGGCTTTACCTGCCTGCGTATATCCATCGCCTGGACGCGTATTTTTCCCGAGGGCGATGAGCTGGAACCGAATGAAGCGGGGCTGGCATTTTACGATCGGCTGTTTGATGAGCTGGCAAAACA
This sequence comes from Dickeya zeae NCPPB 2538, assembly GCF_000406165.1. Classification (NCBI taxonomy): domain Bacteria; kingdom Pseudomonadati; phylum Pseudomonadota; class Gammaproteobacteria; order Enterobacterales; family Pectobacteriaceae; genus Dickeya; species Dickeya zeae. The sequence goes on from NZ_CM001977.1 coordinate 1,708,094, forward strand.
CGGTATTCAGCCATTAGTGACGTTGTCACATTATGAAATGCCGTATGGACTGGTGAAAAAGCACGGCGGCTGGGGTAATCGGCTGACCATCGATTGTTTTGAGCGCTATGCCCGCACGGTGTTTACACGCTATCAGCACAAGGTGAAACGGTGGCTGACGTTCAATGAGATCAACATGTCACTGCACGCGCCGTTTACCGGCGTCGGGCTACCGCCAGACAGTGACAAAGCGGCGATTTATCAGGCTATCCACCATCAACTGGTCGCGAGCGCCAGGGCGGTGAAAGCCTGCCACGACATCATCCCAGACGCGAAAATCGGCAATATGCTGCTGGGGGCGATGCTCTATCCATTAACCAGTAAACCGGAAGATGTGATGGAAAGCCTGCACCAGAATCGGGAATGGCTCTTCTTCGGTGATGTGCAAGTGCGTGGTGCGTATCCTGGGTATATGCAGCGTTATTTCCGCGAGCAGGGTATTACGCTGGTGATAACGGAACAGGACAAACAGGATCTGACCGCAACCGTCGATTTTATCTCGTTTAGTTATTACATGACCGGCTGTGTCAGCACCGATGAGGCGCAACTCGAAAAAACGCGTGGCAATATTTTGAATATGGTGCCGAACCCCTATTTAGAAAGTTCTGAATGGGGCTGGCAGATTGATCCGCTGGGGTTGCGGTATTTACTGAATTTCTTGTATGACCGCTACCAAAAGCCATTATTTATTGTCGAGAATGGCCTGGGGGCGAAAGATAAGATCGAAGACAATGGTGAAATACAGGATGATTATCGTATCCGTTATTTAAACGATCATCTGGTGCAGGTCAGCGAAGCAATTGCCGATGGCGTGGAGGTAGTCGGGTATACCTGCTGGGGGCCAATTGACCTGGTCAGCGCCTCAAAAGCGGAAATGTCAAAGCGCTACGGTTTTATTTATGTCGACCGTGATGATACTGGCAAGGGAACGCTGGAACGGCGGCGTAAAAAGAGCTTCTATTGGTATCAGTCCGTGATTGCCAGCAACGGGAAAACGCTGACACGCTAACAATACAACGATCCGATAATAGTCGGAATATCCACGTTGCTGGCGTACTGGTATACCTGCAACGTGGGTCATGACAGTTATTTTTAGCGATAACATCACAGTCTCAATCCTTTCTGTATTGGGAGCGAGAGTGTGCACCTGAAAATAATGTTTTGATTTTTATCACACCAATCAGAGCGTGTTTTATTGCCGATAAGTGTGTGAAAAATAATGTTAGCAGCATAATGAAAACCGCTACGCCGATCGCGGACAATTCTGCGTCCGCTACCGTAGCATCGTCAACTACCAGCCGGGCACTCATCATGTTACGTCAGCTGGGGCCGTTTTATTGACACTGCTAGTCTATTTTCCCTGCACCGACAAAAAGAGGTTAATAATGAAAACCAGGAAAACCTGTCTGTACCTGCTGCTCTCTGCACTGAGCGTTGCCACGCCACTGACGGCGCTAGCTGCCTCGGGGGGGATTCCAGAACTACCGCGTGTTGATGTGCCGACGAAACAGTATTTGTCACAGGTTAACGCGGATAACAGTATTACGTTTCGGTTGTTTGCACCGGCGGCGAAATCGGTGAGTGTGGTGACCGGTGCAACGCCGGAAACCTGGGTTGCCCACCCGATGGTAAAAAACGAGCTGGGTGTCTGGTCGTGGCGTAGCGAGCCAAAGCAGCCCAATCTGTATGAGTATTTTTTTAATGTGGATGGTTTTCGCAGCATTGATACCGGTTCCGCTTTCCCCAAACCACAGCGTCAGGTCAATACCAGTATGATTCTGGTGCCCGGTAGCGTGCTGGATACGCGGGCGGTGCCACATGGCGAACTGCGTACGGTGACCTACCATTCGGCATCGCTGAAATCAGAACGGCAGATATATGTCTGGACGCCACCGGGATACACCGGTACCGGTAAGCCGCTGCCCGTGTTGTATTTCTATCATGGGTTTGGGGATGCCGGGGATTCTGCCGTCAGACAAGGGCGTATCCCCCAGATCATGGATAACCTGCTGGCGGAGAAAAAAATCACGCCGATGCTGGTGGTGATCCCGGATACCGAAACCGACGCAACTGACGCGATAGCGGAAGATTTTTTGCCGAAAGATCGACGTAAGGTGTTCTATCCGCGTAATGCCGCCGCTGCTGATCGTGAGCTGATCCATGACATTATTCCGCTGGTCAGCGAACGCTTCAATGCGCGTCGGGATGCGGATGGCCGTGCGCTGGCCGGGTTGTCTCAGGGAGGATATCAGGCGTTGGTGTCCGGCATGAGCCATCTGGACTATTTCGGCTGGCTGGCAACCTTTAGCGGCGTGACGACGGAAACCGTGCCGAATGCACAGGTCACTGCACAGTTGGGGAATGCCGCTGCTATTAATCGGCAACTGCATAATTTCAGTGTAGCCGTGGGTGAAAAAGATACCGTCACGGGTAAAGATATCGCTGGGTTGAAAACGCAACTGGAGCAGAAAGGCGTCAAATTCGATTACCGGCAATACCCTGGTTTAGGGCATGAAATGGACGTCTGGCGTCCGGCCTATATCGAGTTTGTGCAGAAGATATTTAAATAGCGTAAGCCGGTCTTGGGTAAAGAAACGGGCAGGGTATCCTGCCCGTTTTATAATAGTGATTAGCGTACTGGAAATAAGTGCTCGCAAGTCAGCATGCAGCTGCTTTGTTGCCAGGCATTTTTTGTGACAATGATGGATAACCGATTTATTGGCGCGTAATCCAAACGATATTGTCTGAGGGGACTAGTGGGTGGAAATGACGCGAGTGTTTTTTGCAGGATAGTTATTGCAGCATAGATATGGTGCGACCGAGTGGACTCGAACCACCGACCCCCACCATGTCAAGGTGGTGCTCTAACCAACTGAGCTACGGTCGCAACGTGCACATTAGCGTGAGGCTAATGGCTGAAAAATGGTGCGTTCAATTGGACTCGAACCAACGACCCCCACCATGTCAAGGTGGTGCTCTAACCAACTGAGCTATGAACGCATTATTTTTTATCAGTCGCTGTCAGGGTGACAGCGGGGACGAATATTAACGGGCTGGATGGACGCTTGCAAGGAGAAAAACGCAAAATTCCGGTTGTATCTCACTGATTGACGAGCTTGTAGACAGAGCGCCGCTTTTTTCGGCGCTCTGGCGTCCTTAGCGTGCGGCTCGTGCCAGAATACGATCTGACGACTGGCGCTGTACCCAACGTATGCGCAGTACCATCATGGTGGCGGAGGAGGTCAGGCCGATGATAAATCCCCACCAGAATCCCGCAGGCCCCATACGTGGCACCACGATATCAGTTAGCGCCAGCATATAACCGCTGGGTAGCCCCAGCAGCCAGTAGGCGATGAACGTGATGAAGAAGATAGCGCGCGTATCTTTATAACCACGCAAGACGCCACTGCCGATAGTCTGCACGGCATCGGAAATCTGATAGACCGCTGCCAGCAGCATCAGATGCGATGCCATCGCCACGACATCAGGATTTTTGTTGTACAGCATAGCGATAGGTTCACGCAGCGTGATGGTAAAGATAGCGGTGCAGATGGCCAGCAATATACCTGCCGCAATACTGGTACGCGCCGCTACCCGGGCCGCAGGTGCTGAACCCTCGCCCAGGCGATGGCCGACGCGAATGGTTGCGGCAACACCCACCGACAACGGCAGTACGAACATCAGCGAACTGAAATTAAGCGCAATCTGGTGCCCTGCTACATTCACGACCCCGAGTGGCAACACTAACAGGGCGACGATGGCAAATAGTGTCACTTCGAATAACAGTGCCAGTGCTATCGGCAATCCCAGACCGGATAAACGCCGGAGTACCGCCCAATCCGGCTTCAACGGGGTGTTGAACCGGCGGATATCTTTCAGCCAGTAAGCGCGGCGGGAATAAATCGCCATCATCAGCATCATTATCCAGTATACGGAGGCCGTCGCCACACCACAGCCAACACCACCCAATTCCGGCATGCCGAGCTTACCGTGGATAAATACGTAGTTGATGGGGATATTAATCAACAGGCCGATAAAGCCGATCACCATACCTGGCTTGGTTTTGGAGAGCCCTTCGCACTGACTGCGCAATACCTGATAGAACAGATAACCGGGCGCGCCCCACAGCAACGCATGCAGATAGTTCACCGCTTTGTCAGCCAGCTCCGGCGCACCGTCATGCATCAGGTTGATTGCGTATTTCCCCTGATAAAGCACCACCATGGTCAGGATGGAAATGCCTGTCGCCAGCAGAAAAGCTTGCTGGGTTTGATGCGCGATGCGGTCCCGGCGCCCGGAACCGTTGAGGTTCGCCACAACGGGGGTCAGCGCCATCAGCAAACCGTGACCGAACAGGATAACGGGCAACCAGATGGATGTCCCCACGGCTACGGCGGCCATATCCGTGGCGCTGTAGGATCCTGCCATGATGGTATCCACCACACCCATTGAGGTTTGTGATACTTGCGCGATGATGACCGGGATAGCCAGCGCCAGCAAATGACGGGCTTCTGATAAGTACTTCTGCACGAAAACACCTTCCTAATGCAGGATGGAGAGAGATCTCTAATGAGGAGAGAAAGACAATCATCCTTTATTTTTACGAAAAAAGATGAAGTATTGTAACTATTTGCCAACAGTAAACCAATGATTGACTGCCAGAGAATGATCCCGTTTGGTTTTCCTGAGGATATGGTGCAAACTGCCTGACATAAGTGAACGTCGCCACTGTCGGGCGTCGGCCGCTATGCCGCCCCGCTGTCGTGGGGTGTTCACGCCTATTACTGATCAGGAGGCAAGCTCAACACCATGTTTACCGGTATTGTTCAGGGCACGGCGACCGTCGTGTCCGTCGATGAAAAACCCAATTTCCGCACCCATGTCGTTCAACTGCCCCCCGAACTGTTGCCGGGACTGGAAACGGGCGCATCGGTAGCACACAACGGTTGCTGCCTGACTGTCACCCATATCGACGGCGACCGGGTGAGTTTTGATCTGATTAAAGAGACACTGCGGTTGACCAATCTGGGTGACGTGAAAGTCGGCGATCGGGTTAATGTGGAGCGTGCAGCCAAATATGGCGATGAGATTGGCGGGCATGTCATGTCTGGTCATATCATGTGTACCGCTGAAATAGTGAAAATTCTGACGTCAGAAAATAATCATCAGATCTGGTTCCGCTTGTCTGATGAATCACAGATGAAATATGTGTTGCACAAAGGATTTATTGGTATTGACGGTATCAGCCTGACGGTTGGTGAAGTGACCCGCAGTCGTTTCTGCGTACACCTGATCCCAGAAACCCTGCAACGCACGACGCTGGGACAAAAACGCCTGGGTGCCCGCATCAATATCGAAATTGACCCGCAGACTCAGGCTATTATCGACACCGTTGAGCGTGTTATGGCTCGTCAGGCAGAGCAGCAGCAAGCGCTGGCGGCAGCAGAGCTTGCCGCGAAGAGTGAATAATTGGGTGAATAAAAGACGCCTGAACGCGCGTTATTCCTGTTAGCCATAATAAAACCGGCAGCCAGACTCCAGGCTGCCGGTTTTTATTGGTGGCTCTTACATTCGTGGGGCGAGAGCGGCAGGGGAGTGGCGATGTGCTGCCACCCTGTCATCGAGCCACGCGCATACCGCCTTCAATCCCTTCGACACTGAATAACACCTGCCAGAGTTGGATGTTGCGTGCGCGAAACGCACCAGCACAGGCGTTAAGGTAATAACTGAACATCCGCCGGAAGCGCTCGGGGTAGCGAGCTGACAGGGTAGGCCAGTGCTGCTGGAAGCGCTCGTGCCAGGCCATAAGAGTACGGTCATAGTCCGCGCCGAAATTGTGCCAGTCTTCCATCACCAGATAAGGCTCGCTGCGCTGGGCGATGTGCTGCACAGAAGGTAAACACCCATTAGGGAAGATGTATTTGTCTATCCAGGCATCGACCTTCAGGCTGGTCTCGTTGGCGCCGATGGTATGTAACAGGAACAGACCGGTGGATTTGAGGTTTTTTCTGACCACCTGGAAATAGGTGTCGTAATTTTTCGGACCGACATGTTCGAACATGCCGACGGAAACGATACGGTCAAACTGCCGATTCAGATCGCGGTAGTCCTGTAGCAGGATGGTGACATCCAGATCCTGACAACGCTGCTGTGCCAATGCCTGTTGCTCGCGGGAGATGGTCACACCGGTGACGCTGACACCGTAATGGCGGGCGGCAAATTCGGCCAGACCGCCCCAGCCGCAGCCGATATCCAGCAGTGTCATCCCCCGGCGTAATTGCAATTTTTCGCAAATCAGACGCAGCTTATCTTGTTGTGCCTGCTCCAGGGTTTCGGCTTGTTTCCAGTAACCACAGGAGTACTGCATGTACGGGTCTAGCATCAGGCTGAAAAGATCATTACCGAGGTCGTAATGCTCCTTACCCACAATCCATGCCCGCCGGCGCGATTGCAGATTGGTCAGGCGCGCCATCAGTATCCGTAGCGTATCCTGCCAGCGCTCGGGCAGTTGTTTCTCCAGCCCGGCGCGTATCGCGCGGTGGAAAAACATGTCCAGCCGTTCACATTCCCACCAGCCATCCATGTAACTTTCGCCCAAACCCAGCGAACCCTCACGCAGTATGCGCTTGTACAGCTCAGGGTTTTTGACCTGAATATCAAACGGTCGCGAACCGTTAATGGCGATATCTGCGGCCGACAGCATTTCATTAACCAGTTGGAACCAGGGTTGACTGGGGGTACCCAGATCCTCCACATAAGATGAACTCATAACTTCTCCCTACTTTGCCAGATACATGCGTTACACGGGATAAACCAGACAACTGTCGCGATGGAGGGCATTCGATGTACCCATTCCACACGCCATCGTCTATCCCTGAGAGCCTCAGAGGAAAATAAGAGACAAGCCGACACGAAAGGCATCTACCCCGGCCGTGACAAACGGTGCAACAGTCATTAGTGGGGCAGAAAAAGTAAGGCGATGCGTACTGCTAAAAGCATCGTCTGATCATGATTATTGTCGTCAACGACAGTGACAAGTGTATGACTGCTTTAACCCGTCGACAAGATTCATCGGGCTAAAGCAGCACATTGCGTTTTATATCAGGATGCCGGGGAGACAGGCTTTAGCGCTCTACAGCGCGGTATAACGGCGGTTGACTCGCCAGCGTGCGATAACGAAATCGTCTGGCTATTAACGGCGGTAATCGAGATACGGGCCGTCAGCAACGGAACGACGCTCGATCAGCGTCGGGTGGACTTCGATGGTTTGCGCTTCCTCGCGTTTGCTGGTGATGCGATCAAGCAGCATGGAAAACGCCGCCTGTCCCAGCCGTTCCTTAGGCTGATGAATGGTCGTGAGCGCCGGCGTAAAATAGCGAGAGTGGCGTACGTTATCGTAGCCGATCACCGAAATATCCTGCGGTACACGCAGGCCCAGTTCATCCGCCGCACAAATCGCCCCCATCGCCATAATATCGCCGCCGCAGAATACTGCTGTTGGTCGTTGTTTTTGCGCCAGAATCTGATGCATGGCTTTGTAGCCGGATTCGGGTTCAAAATCACCCTGAACTACCCATTCGTCACGCAGGGGGATATCCGCTTCTTTCAACGCTTTCAGAAAACCTAAATAACGCCCGCTGCCGGTATTGCGACCCTGAGAACCGGGGATAGCACCGATATCACGATGCCCGCGCTCAATCAGATAGCGACCAGCCATATACCCACCGGCAAACGCATTATCAATAATGGTATCGGTGAAATCGCTGTGAGCTTCGCCCCAATCCATGACGACCATCGGAATATGGCGATAATCCGCCAGCATTGAAAGCAGTTCAGGCGGGTACTCGGCACACATCACCAGCAGGCCATCTACGCGTTTTTGCGCCAGCATGGACAGGTAAGCTCGCTGTTTATCCTGATTATTGTGAGAGTTACACAGAATCAGCGTATAGCCTCTGGCGTAGCAACTGTTTTCCACCGCTTCGATAATTTCGGCGAAATAGGGGGCCTCACTGGAGGTGGCCAGCAACCCGATGGATTTGGTGTGGTTGACTTTCAGGCTTCGGGCTACCGCGCTGGGTGAATAATGCAATTCATCAATCGCTGCGCGTACCGCAGCCTTGGTCTCTTCGGCGACGAAACGTGTTTTATTAATCACGTGTGATACGGTTGTGGTTGAAACGCCTGCGCGTTTTGCCACATCTTTAATCGTTGCCATCTAAAGTGACTCCTGAACTCATCTGTTACAGTCGTGGGTCTGTTACAGCAGTAAATATGTTGTTAATCGTTTGCCTGCGTGAATTTTGCTCCTGCTGGACAACAAGGCAACATTTCAGTAGGAGACATGCCGAGGTGTGTAGCTTGAAGGGAGGGCTGACGCTTCGACCAACGCAGTGTACACGGTAAACTGCGGATTTTGGCCGATTTAGAGCAAAAGGGGAAGAGGCAATTCGTGTTATCTCTGTGACGCAGAAGCCGGTTTTTTGACTTCGGGCGGGTAATAATAGACTTATACTTTGTGTGTTCCCCTCGGCCGGGATACAGTATTGATTCGGATATAACGGGATGATGGCGATCATCAGTCACATACAGGAGAATACGATGGATACAAATCTGAAAATGTCACTGTGTAGTACGTTGGTCGCACTAGTGGTGATCATTGTCTTTAGTTTCACTGCGGTATTGAACTGATAGCAGATCGCCAGTGGTGTAAAAAGAAAACAGAAAAGGGGCTGATGCCCCTTTTCTCGTTATTCATTAAGCCATTTATCCGGTTGTTACTGACGAATATTTGTTAGCGAATGGTCTTCGGTGTCACCACGCGGCGAGCGCCGACATAATGGTCCTGCCAGTAATCTTCACTCAATTTACTGATTTTGATGTCAGAACCCGAGCGCGGTGACTGGATGAAACGACCATTGCCCAGGTAGACGCCAACATGGTCGGCAGCGCCGCGGTTGGTGATACGAAAGAACACCAGGTCACCGCTTTCCAGTTCGCTTTTCTTGATGGGCGCCGCGTCACGCAGGTGGAACATCTCATTGGCGGTGCGCGGAATCGAGATTTTTACCACATCTTTATAGGCGTAATACACCAGCCCGCTGCAATCAAAACCTGAATAAGGCGTTGAACCGCCCCAATGGTACGGTTTACCGATTTGGCTCATCAGCTTGTTCATGGCAGTCAATTTGGCGTGCTGATAGCGTTTTTGGTGAGCAGCACTGATAGTCAGCGCCGCTTTATCGTGTTTGCCTTTCTTGCTTTTACCATGTGAAGCCGTAGCGGCTACCTCATCTTCTTCATCGACCGCCGCTTTACCTTTTTTATGCGCGTTTTTAGCGACCACGAGTTCATGCGCTTTGTGGCTGGTTTTAGACTGCGCCGGTGTTTCTTTCTTTGCTGCGTCTTTTTTCGTGGTTTTCGCTAATGCAGCTTTAGTGGTATGCGTGCTTTTCTCTGGCTGCGATTTTGTATGGGAGGAATGAGCTGCCGTCGTCACCGACTTTTTGTCTGCGAGCTTTTTGTCATTGTGCGACTTCGCGTTTTTATCGTGACTGGCTACGGTTTTGGCTGGCGTAGACTTTGCGTTTTTTTCCGGTTTTTTGCCGTGCGTCGGCTCCGCGCCTTTTTTGTTAGCATTTTTGGCAACTTTATTCTTTTTGGATTCATCAAGCGCTTTATTCGCCGTTTCTACACCAGATTTGCGTGGTGGCACTGCCCCGCCATGCGGATTAGCCAGCGCCAGACCAGAAAATAGATTACTGAAAAATAATAAAAAGAGCGTAATAAATAACCGCATGATAGTTCTGACCGAATGTTGTCCTCAATCGTTCAATCTTTACAGTATTCCCGAAAATGACCTGATAAAAAAGCGGGAGATAGAATAATCCTACTACAAAATAGTGAGAAAACGTTAACAACGGTGTTTGCTGCTTAATTATCAGGCGATTTGGCGTCGCTTTGTACCGTTAGCACGTCACCCGGATAAAACCCTATAAAAGATAGCGTTTTTTTGTGGCCGTCGCTATCGTTAGAATACAAAACAAAAGAAGCGGTATGCCACGGTTTGCCGCGAGTCATATGAGCGGCTCTTAAGGGCTGCTCATCACGCGCTTGAGGAAGCAATAGAATGACGACAACGACACTTGAAAAAATTCAGCGCCAGATTGCTGAAAACCCGATTCTGCTGTACATGAAAGGCTCTCCCAAACTGCCGAGCTGCGGTTTTTCTGCTCAGGCGGTACAGGCGTTGTCAGCGTGTGGCGAACGTTTTGCCTATGTGGATATTTTGCAGAACCCGGATATCCGAGCCGAATTGCCGAAATATGCTAATTGGCCGACATTCCCGCAGCTGTGGGTGGATGGTGAATTGGTTGGCGGTTGCGACATCGTCATTGAGATGTATCAGCGTGGCGAACTGCAACAGTTGATTAAAGAGACAGCTGACAAATACCGTTCCCAGCAGGAAGACCAGCAGTAATCTTCCTTATTGTCAGGCAGCGCAACGCTGCCTGACAGCCTGTTTATCGTTGTTTTACGCCAGTATCGGCCGACGTGTGAGCGGTATTGGTTCGGTGTTATTCTTCGTCGACAGCCAGTGGCGCGTCTTCGGTATCGCCGACAGCACCAGCCAACGGCCAGCCCCCCATCCGTTTCCATCGATTGACCAGCTCACAAAACAGCTGTGCTGTGCGCTCGGTATCGTACAGCGCCGAGTGTGCCTGGCTGGCATCGAAAGGGATTTCTGCGGCAATACAGGCTTTAGCCAACACGGTTTGCCCCAGCACCAGCCCGCTGAGCGCGGCGGTGTCAAAGGTGGCAAACGGGTGGAATGGGTTGCGTTTCAAGCCGCAACGTTCAGCCGCCGCCATCAGAAAGCTGTGATCGAAGGTTGCGTTATGCGCCACGATGATCGCACGATTACAATTCTGGTCTTTGATACCTTTGCGAACGGCTTTAAAAATGTCATGCAGAGCGTCATATTCACTCACCGCGCCGCGCAGAGGATTGGTCGGGTCGATACCGTTAAACGCCAGTGCTTCGGGACGCAGAATTGCGCCTTCGAACGGTTCGATATGAAAATGCAAGGTGTCGTCCGGCTGTAACCAACCGCTTTCATCCATTTTCAGCGTTATGGCTGCAATTTCCAGCAGCGCATCGGTTTTCGCGTTGAACCCGGCGGTCTCAACGTCAATCACCACAGGGTAAAACCCACGAAAACGCGCGTTCAGAGCGTTCAGGTTATTTTTCTCAGCCATTCGTTTCTTATTTCTTCAGCAACATGCAGTGCGCATTATGGCAAATTGTGTCGGGGGATGCAGCAGCGAGACAGCGTGCCGTCCCCCGGAAAAGGCAGGTGCCGTCGGCACCTGAACAGACAAGGATAGAATCAGTTACCCAGGCCCTGACCGGCTTGTGAGCGTTCAATCAGTTCTATCTTGTAGCCATCCGGGTCTTCAACGAAGGCGATCACGGTGGTGCCGCCTTTGACCGGACCTGCTTCACGGGTCACTTTGCCGCCGGCCTGACGAATACGCTCACACGCGCCGGCAACATCATCCACACCCAGTGCGATATGACCAAATGCGGTACCCATGTCATAACTGTCTACACCCCAGTTGTAGGTCAGCTCGATCACTGCGCCTTCGCTTTCCTCGGTGTAGCCGACAAATGCCAGAGAATACTTATATTCTGGATTGTCGCTGGTGCGCAGCAGGCGCATGCCCAGTACCTTGGTATAAAAATCGATAGCGCGTTGCAGGTCGCCAACGCGTAGCATGGTGTGAAGTAAACGCATAATGACCCCTATTTTGATCCGTGGGTTAGCCGTCAGGGCGATATCGGTAGTATTCCGTTATCGTCTGAAACAATAGGGCCAGAGTATAGCGTCGTTGCCGGGGTGAGTCCAAATCTGTGGCGGAGAGATGCGGTGTGCCGTTGAGCCCTGTTTTGATGCGCGTTTGCTGCAAAACAACCAGGATAAACGGAAATATGGCGGTTAATTGCGCATTAACGCCACGTAAGGCTTGCCAGTGGCGGCAATCAAGGTTTCAATAAAGATGTCGGATGAGGAGGTACTGTGGCCGAGCAGCTCGAGCTTTTTCCTGTTCCCAACCCATGCCGCGGTATCTGCCAGGCGGATGACCGGGGCTTCTGCCGTGGTTGTTTTCGAAGCCGTAACGAGCGCTTTAATTGGGGGGCGATGAGCGATGCGCAAAAACAGGATGTGCTACGATTATGCCGCCAAAGGATGAAGCGTTCGCAGCGAAATGAGAAAAATTCAACATCCTCAGAACCGGAACAGCCGACCCTGTTTTAATCGACATGGTGATATTTAATGGCATAAATTAAGTTCAAGATCATTTTTAATTAATTATTATTTGCTAGAATAGATAGATAACAATAAGACCTTTTTATAAAACTTTCGTTTTAAATCAGAGTTGATTGCAATCCAGGGAAGTTGCTTAGTATGCTAACTATAAGGAGAGGTGATGGAATTGCCGTTAGGTTCTGATTTAGCCCGGTTGGTTCGTGTATGGCGTGCTTTGATTGATCATCGATTGAAGCCTCTAGAGCTCACTCAAACGCACTGGGTCACACTGCATAATATTCACCAACTGCCCCCGGGGCAGTCCCAAATTCAACTTGCCAAGGCGATTGGAATAGAGCAGCCTTCGTTGGTGCGAACGTTGGATCAATTGGAAGACAAAGGGTTAATTACCCGACATATTTGTGCCCATGATCGACGCGCCAAACGAATTCTGTTAACCGATATGGCCGATCCGATCATTCAGGCGGTAAATGACGTTATTGATCAAACACGCAGCGAAATATTAGATGGTATTACTCCTGCAGAAGTAGATGAGTTAGCCACTATTATCTCCCGACTGGAAAAAAACATATTGGCATTACATGAGACTCAGTCTTAATTAATAGAAGAAGTAAATGTCCCGGCAGGTAATTCGAATTTCAGGCAATATATACTCACAATGATTCGAGTTGCGGGGCGGTACGCATGCGTGTTGTACCGTTATAAATTGCACAATTATATGTTGTGCAATTGTATGTGGTGTAATGCGTTAACCCTTCAGGGCAAGGCTTATGATGAGCATTTGCAATGCGGTAATCGGCGTATTTCAAGCGGCTTGCATGAGTAAGTCACTGAGATAACGGACAACGTTGTCGGGAGCGGCGTTGTGTTCGATAAGCCTCATACCTGAAGGGTAAAAGTCAGTGCTGGACTAATAACACCAACATTCCTGTAACTTAAAATATGACGGGTATAGCGTACGAATAAGGGTGTATCTGAGCAGGCGAGTCGGATGAAGGTCATAAGACAATCACCACCCAATGGGTGGTGATTGGTTATTATCGCTTAGCGAGGAGAAACCGTGATGGAACGACCATTACTGGCCATCGCTACACGTTGACCAGCGTGGAATTTGGTGTCGCCTTGTTTTTGTACCACCATGATGGTGCTGCCATCATCTTTACGGATTTCCAGCTCAACCCCCTGAACGCGGTTAACCGCGCCTTCAATGCTGTTACCCGCAACGCCACCTGCAACCGCGCCTGCCGCTGTTGCCAGATTACGACCCGTACCACGACCGATAGTATTCCCCACCAGTCCGCCCAGTACCGCGCCACCGATCGTACCGATGACATTGCTGTCTTCCCCGGCCTGAATCTGCACCGGACGGGTGGAGACAATGGTACCGTAGGTTACCGTCTGGACTTGTTTGGCTTCAGATGCACTATAAACGTCTCCTGACAGGGTACTGGTGTTAGCACAACCAGCCAGTGTGATACCTGCTAAAGTGATCACGAGAAAACGTTTCATCATAGAAAGACTCCTGTTATAGCTGTGTCTGTGTCGGAGGGCGCAGCCTGAGCCGACGAATTATCTCTTGTCGCATTATGGCGTGGTCGAACGCACCATTCTACTGTGTCGACTAGCGTCAAAGATAGAATAGCGCGACTAAATTGATAATAAACGCGTTATAAAGTTCCTTGAGAATCCCTCTTTTTCTGAAAAAAGGCACTGAATGATAATGGGCGATCTGTTCTGGCATCTGTCTGACAAAAAAGACAAAATTGGGCCAGAGAACCGCGCTCCACGAACCGTGTGCGCTGACGCCGATATCGATGCCGTTATGGCGTAACCGGCAGTCATTTACATAACGAAAGGTAACCCGATGAGGTCTGGAAGATATATTGGCGTGATGTCTGGCACCAGCCTGGATGGTGTCGATGTGGTGCTGGCCGCCATTGACGAGCACACCGTTGCACAGCAAGCCAGTTATTGTCACCCGATTCCGCCTGAGATTCGTCAGACGATACTGAGCATGAATCAAGGGCAGGCGGTAACGCTTTCCTCGCTGGGGCGGCTTGATACCCGCCTTGGCGCGCTGTTTGCCGACGCGGTACAGGCGTTGCTGCGCCAGACCGGCCTGAGTGCGGGGGATATTACCGCGATTGGCTGTCATGGACAGACGGTTTGGCATGAGCCAGACGGCGATGCCCCTTGTACGATGCAGATTGGCGATTGTAACCGTATTGCCGCTGTGACTGGCATCACCACCGTTGGCGATTTTCGGCGGCGAGACATGGCGTTGGGGGGGCAAGGTGCTCCGCTGGTGCCCGTTTTCCACCACGCGTTGCTGCAACATCCGGTGGAGCGACGAATCGTACTGAACATCGGCGGGATTGCCAATATTTCGGTGCTGGCGCCGGGGAAAGCGGTAAAAGGCTACGACACCGGGCCTGGCAATATGCTGTTGGATGCCTGGGTGTGGCGCAATCGGGCGCAGCCCTATGACAAAGATGCCGCCTGGGCGTTGACGGGGCAGGTGGATAACCGATTACTGAGTCACATGCTGTCCGACCCGTATTTCGGTCTGGCGGCGCCGAAGAGTACCGGGCGTGAGTATTTCAATCTGACGTGGCTGGAAAGGCAACTGGCGTCGTTTGTGCGTTTGCGCCCGGAAGATGTGCAGGCCACGCTGGTGGCGCTGACGGCGGAAAGTATCGCCGAACAGGTGTTGTTGACCGGGGGTTGTGAACGCGTACTGGTGTGTGGTGGTGGCGCGCGTAATCCATTGCTGATGAGTCAACTGTCGGCGCGCCTGCCGGGTATTGAGGTTTGCCCGACTGATAACTTCGGTATCCGGGGGGATGATATGGAGGCGTTAGCGTTCGCCTGGCTGGCATTTCGCACCCTGTCGGGGTTGCCGGGTAATTTACCGTCGGTAACGGGTGCCAGCCGTGAAACTATCCTGGGGGCGATTTATCCCGCGATGGTGGCGTAAATCGGCTGAAAGACGCGGTAATCGAACGTATGTGATGTCAGTGGATGAGGGTGGTGTAATCAGATTTTGCCGACAGGCCTGTCAGCGTGTTGTTGATAGACTCCTCTTTTGTGTGATGATTCGGTCGGGATGCCGGAATCGTCGAATGCCAGAAAAAAGACGGAGAAGAATAAGATGAAACCACTGTGGATGACAGGGGCATTGACAGGGGCATTAGCGTTGCTCAGTGGTTGCGCCCATTTTATGCCGACGGCGCAGCCGCAAACCTTACACTACCAATGTGGCACCATGCCGCTTACCGTCACGCTGAATCCCGGCCAAAAGGTCGACAGCGTGACGTTCCTGCTGGATGGCGAACCTCATACCTTGCCACAGGTGCCTGCTGCATCCGGTACGCGTTATAGCGATGATCGTTATACGTTCTGGAGCAAGGGTAAGCAGGCGTTTATCGTCAGAGGCGATAGAATCATCGTGAATGATTGCGTGTTGCAGTAAGGCTGTTTCTATGCCGTGGTATGTCGTTGCGGGCGTTGAGATTTCGACGACGCGGGCGCAAAATGGGCTATTCCCTTTTCTCGCCCGATGAAGCAACGGCAGGATTGCATGACCACAGAAAACGACAACGCCCGCAACAAGGTGGCCCTTGCGCCGGAACAAGCCGCAAGCGTCGATATCGCCGATTTGCGGCGTGAATACACTCAGGGCGGCCTGCGCCGTCGCGACCTCACCGCCAACCCGCTCGATCTGTTTGAACGTTGGCTGAAACAAGCCTGCGAAGCGCAACTGGCGGATCCTACCGCGATGTGCGTGGCAACGGTTGACGAGCAGGGCCAGCCTTATCAGCGCATCGTACTGCTGAAACACTATGATGAAAAAGGCATGGTGTTTTATACCAATATGGGCAGCCGCAAGGCCCAGCAACTGGCTGCCAACGCCCGTATCAGTCTGCTGTTCCCCTGGCACATGCTTGAACGTCAGGTGATTGTCCTGGGCAAGGCGGAAAAACTGCCGATGCTGGATGTCATGAAGTATTTCCATAGTCGCCCGCGCGACAGCCAGATTGGTGCCTGGGTTTCAAAGCAGTCCAGCCGCATCTCTGCCCGCAGTATGCTGGAAAGCAAATTCTTTGAAATAAAGCAGAAGTTCCAGCAAGGTGAGATTCCACTACCGAGCTTCTGGGGTGGGTTCCGCGTCACTATCGAGTCGGTGGAGTTCTGGCAGGGGGGCGAGCACCGCCTGCACGACCGTTTTCTATACCAACGCGAGGGCAATGGCTGGGCAATTGACCGGCTGGCACCCTAAATCACCGGATTTTGTTGAGTTAAGCGCTGGCACTCCCGGTGTCGGCGCTTTATTCTATGTCACCCTGAATTATTACTTTCGTCGTTATGGCGAAAAGTCGTGTACCGGCAAAGGTGCAGTCGTTTATACATGGAGACTTTGATGGCAAGCAATCTGATTCAACAATTGCAAGAGCGGGGCCTGGTGGCCCAGGTAACGGACGAGGGCGCGTTAGCAGAGCGACTGGCGCAGGGGCCAATTGCACTGTATTGCGGCTTTGACCCGACCGCCGACAGCTTGCATTTGGGACATCTGGTACCGCTGCTGTGCCTGAAACGCTTTCAGATGGCCGGACACAAACCGGTGGCGCTGGTGGGTGGCGCTACGGGGTTGATTGGCGACCCGAGTTTCAAAGCCGCCGAGCGTAAGCTGAATACCGAAGAAACAGTGCAAGAGTGGGTGGATAAAATCCGCCGTCAGGTCGCCCCTTTCCTGGATTTTGACTGTGGCACCAACAGCGCTATAGCCGCCAACAACTACGATTGGTTTGGTTCCATGAACGTGCTGACGTTCCTGCGTGATATCGGCAAGCACTTCTCCGTCAACCAGATGATCAACAAAGAAGCGGTCAAGCAGCGTCTGAACCGCGATGACGTGGGCATTTCCTTCACCGAGTTTTCCTACAACCTGTTGCAGGGTTACGACTTTGCTTCGCTCAATGCGCTGCATGGCGTGGAGTTGCAGATTGGTGGTTCTGATCAGTGGGGTAACATCACTTCCGGGATCGACCTGACCCGTCGTCTGCACCAGAAGCAGGTGTTCGGCTTGACGGTTCCGTTGATCACCAAAGCGGACGGAACCAAATTCGGTAAAACCGAAAGCGGGGCGGTATGGCTGGATCCGAAGAAGACCAGTCCTTACAAGTTCTACCAGTTCTGGATCAACACCGCTGACGCGGATGTGTATCGCTTCCTGAAGTTCTTCACGTTCCTCGACATTGACGTTATCAACGCGCTGGAAGAAGAAGACAAGAATAGTGGCGCCGCGCCGCGTGCTCAGTATGTTCTGGCAGAAGAAGTGACCCGTTTGGTGCACGGCGAAGAAGGGCTGACAGCCGCTAAACGTATCACCCAGAGTTTGTTTAACGGTAACCTGAGCGACCTGACCGAAGCGGATTTCGCGCAACTGGCTCAGGACGGCATCCCCATGGTGGAGCTGGCGACAGGTGCGGATTTACAACAGGCGCTGGTCGATTCCGAGTTGCAGCCTTCTCGTGGGCAGGCGCGTAAGACCATCGCCTCCAACGCGATCACGATCAACGGTGAAAAACAGTCCGATCCGGAATACACCTTTACGGATGCTGACCGGCTGTTTGGCCGTTATACCTTGCTGCGTCGGGGCAAGAAAAACTACTGCCTGGTCTGCTGGAAAGACTGATGGATATACGGAAGGGAGCAACATGCTCCCTTCGTTTTTAGGTACCTCCCCACAGTGGGGGATAGCCTGACAAGCTCACCAGGTAATACCGTATCAGCTAATACCGTGGCGGACGGGGTAACAGCATGACGCTGTTTGATAAGAAACGGTTTAATAACCAGCAGTATATAAAAACAAGCACATCGCATTTGAGCAGGCAAGGGTAGTCACTTTCATGAAAAACATACTGTCGATTCAGTCTCACGTGGTTTTCGGTCATGCCGGTAATAGCGCGGCGGAGTTCCCCATGCGTCGGATGGGCGTCAATGTCTGGCCGCTGAATACCGTACAATTCTCCAACCACACGCAATATGGCCAGTGGACAGGCTGTGTAATGCCCGCCGAGCACCTGAGCGAGATTGCGCAGGGCATCAGTAATATTGATCATCTGAAGGACTGTGACGCGGTACTGAGTGGGTATATTGGCTCACCAGAGCAGGGCGGGCATATTCTGGAGGTGGTGCGCCGGGTGAAGGCGGCGAATCCGCGCGCCATTTATTTCTGCGACCCGGTGATGGGTACGCCGGAAAAAGGCTGCATTGTGCCAGCAGGGGTGACAGATTTTCACTGCAACCAGTCGCTACAGGCAAGTGACATGATTGCCCCCAATCTGCCGGAGCTGGAACTGCTGAGTGGGCGGACGATCCATACGGTAGAAGACGCTGTGCAGGCCAGTCGTGAACTGTGTCAGCGCGGGCCGCAACTGGTGTTGGTCAAACACTTAAGCCGTGCGGCTGCCAGCAAAGACAGTTTTGAAATGCTGCTGGTCACCCCGAAAGAAGCCTGGCATATCCAGCGCCCGCTAGTGGATTTTGGACCGCGCCAGCCGGTGGGCGTGGGTGACCTGACCAGCGGTTTGTTACTGGTGAATCTGCTAAAAGGCGTCGCGCCGGAAAAAGCGCTGGAACACACCACCGCGGCTGTCTACGAGGTGATGCTGGTCACCAAAGAAATGGAACAGTACGAGCTGCAACTGGTGGCCGCGCAGGATGGCATCGTACAGCCTCGTCACCATTTCCAGGCTGTTCGTCTGTAGTTGCTAAATCGGTCGTGGGTAAAACCGGCCGTGACAGACACACCATAAAATAACGGGGCATCGAGCCCCGTTGTTGTTACTACACATTGTTACTGTGCTTGTTCCTGCATACTGTACGGCGGTAAGCACAGTATGCATTCCATCATTCTGATTGGTCAGAACTTCACTTCAAGCCCTTCCGCCGTCAGCGCTTTTTCTACCGCCGGTCGCCCGGAAACACGCTCCAGATAAGCCACCAACGCAGGGAATTGGAGCAGGTTAAATTTCAGGTCATGTGCCCAGCGAGAAATGGTGAACAGGTAAGCATCGGCGACGCCGAACCGGTTACCGACCAGATAATCGTGCTCGCTGAGTACCTGATTCAGGTAACGAAAGCGCTGTTCCAGATAGCTTTTCAGCAAATCTTTGTACAGTTCTGGCGTACCGGGGCGGAACAGCGGCGTGAACGATTTGTGCAATTCAGTGGAAATGTAGGCCAGCCACTCAATGGCGCGGTAGTGGTGGATAGTGCTGGATGGCGCTATCAGATTATATTGCGGTGCTTTGTCTGCCAGATACAGGGCGATAGCAATATTTTCCGTCAGAATCGTTCCGTCATCCAATGCTAACGCCGGGACCATTCCTTTGGGGTTGATCTGCAGGTAGTCGCCATCCTGCTCGGTTCTCTTGGTACGCAGGTCGACATTCACCAGAGTGAACTTGGCCCGGGTCTCATGCAGGATGATATGAGGAAACAGTGAGCAACTTCCCGGTTTGTAATAGAGTTTCATTCGCCATTCCTTCAGTAAACGTCTTTGCGGTGAGTTGTAGTGTCAGGTATATCGTGTCAGTGCACGTTGTATCAAAACATGTTCTATCAGAGCATGTCCTATCAGAGCATAGTGTTAACAACGTAAGCGTTTTCACACAATCATGTAAATTCATATTGCTATAAATCACAGAGTCAGGCTGTGCGCGGCATCGCAAGATAAGAGTGCTGTGAAATCAACGCACTGCCGGGCGTTCTCCTTTTCCCAATATTCGTTAGTCGACAGAGTGTCCTCCTCTTCCTACTGTTATCGGTTGCAATGGGGGAATGTTCACCCTGATGTGTGGTTTATCTTACAATTTGGTGTGTTAAAAACGCGTTAAGCGTGCCGTTCGTCATCGGTCAATACGCCAAACGGCTGCTCGATGATAATGTAATGCTGACGCTTCCTGCTATCGGACAAATCTGTCGCCATTCCCATCGGGTATCCACTGATGTAAAACCATTCTCTGATGAAACGCAGAGCCCCTGTGTGCCATCACGCTATTCTTATTCTGACTCAGATAGTTGCTGCGGACGTGCTGCACTCTATGGCTGTGTGCAGCATGGCTACGCTCAACGCCTACGTTGTGAACCGTTTGCCGTGATGGCGCGATGACCGGAATTGTGCGTTGCGCACTTGTACTGTTCTCACGGATACAGTATTAGTGGGTGATGGTTTAATGCCATGATTCATAACATAAAATTATTGCACCTGAATAATTCAAATCGTGGGGTAACGGTCGTTATACCACGGTAGATGGAAATAAGACCGACATGCAGAGGAGCACAGAATGACGATAGACAAGGGTTGGCTGGCATCCATTTTTGGGGTGTTGAGTGTTGCGGCGGTTTCAGTACAGGCGGCGGAGGTACCGGCGGGTGTACAACTGGCCGATAAACAGGAACTGGTGCGTGCCAATGGGTCCGAGCCCGCGTCGCTGGACCCGCATAAAGTGGAAAGTGACGTTGAAGGGAACCTGGTCCATGATTTTTTTGAAAAGTTGGTGTCGGTACATGATGACGGCACGGTGGCACCCGGTTTAGCGGATCGATGGGAAAATAAAGACAATCAGGTCTGGACGTTCCACCTGCGTCCGGGGCTGAAATGGTCGGACGGCAGCCCGATCACCGCTGACGATGTGGTGTTTAGCTGGCAGCGTCTGATAGACCCAAAAACCTTGTCGCCGTATCAAAGTTACCTCGGCAGTATGCACGTGCTGAATGCCAGCGACATCATCGCGGGTAAGAAGAGCCCACAGGAACTGGGTATTAAGGCGCTGGATAAACAAACGGTACAGGTCACGCTGGATCAACCATTGTCCTATTTCCTGCCGATGGTCGACCACTATGTGATGGTGACCGTGCCGAAAGCGGCCATCGAGAAATTTGGCGACAAATGGACCCAAACGAGCAATTTTGTTGGCAGCGGACCGTTTGTGCCGACCGAGTGGGTCGTCAACGAGCGTATCACCGCTAAACGTAACGTTAACTATTGGGATAACGCGCACACGGTATTGAACAAAGTGACCTATCTGGTCATCGTCTCCAATACGGCCGAAGTCAACCGCTATAAAGCGGGGGAAGTCGACACAACGTACACCATGCCCAACCAGTTGTTTAAATCCCTGCAACAGGAATTGCCGAACGAAGTGAAGGTGACGCCGTATCTCTCGACCTATATTTATCGCTTCAATACCCAAAAACCGCCGTTTAATGACCCACGGGTCAGGCGTGCGCTGGACCTGGCGCTCGATAAGAGCGTGATTGCCGACAAGGTGTTGGGGCAGGGCCAGGTACCGGCGTATAACTACGTGCCGCGCGGCATGGCTGGCTATACCAGTAATCAGCCGGAATGGGCGAGCTGGACGCAGCAGCAGCGTAACGCTGAAGCGAAAAAACTGCTGAAAGAAGCGGGTTACGATGCAAGCCATCCGCTGAAATTCCAGTTGTTGTATAACACCTCAGAATCCCATCAAAAGATTGCCATTGCTGCCGCCTCAATGTGGAAGCAGAACCTCGGTGCGGAGGCGACATTGCTGAATCAGGAGTGGAAAACGCTGCTGGATACCTCACGCACCGGTAACTTCGAGGTAGTGAGGAACTCCTGGGGGGCTGACTATAATGAACCTTCCACCTATTTTGATACCCTGCGTGCCAACGACAGCAATAACACCGGCAAGTTTACTGACAAGGCGTACGACGAGGTGTTGGATAAAGCGGTGATGGCGTCGTCGCTGGAGGCGCGCAATGCGCTCTATCATCAGGCGGAAACTATCCTGCAACAGCAAATGCCGTTGATCCCGATTTATTATTACGTGCGTAGCCAGATGGTGAAGCCGTATGTGGGTGGGTTTAAGCCTGACCTGAAAGGGGATTTCTACAGCAAGGATATTTATATCGTCAAACATTGATTGGCGAGTATTGATTGGTGATCATTGATTGTCGATAGCACACCAGGCGGTCACCGCCTGGTGTGACAATGAAGGCGGGGTTATTTGCTGTCCAGCAAGTGGCCCATTTTGGCGGCCTTGGTGGCCAGATAATGCTCGTTTTTCGGATTGCGGCCAACGATGAGCGGCACACGCTCAACGATGTTGATGCCCGCTTCGGTCAGGATGGTGACTTTTTTCGGGTTGTTGGTCAAAAGACGCACCGCTTCCACGTTCAGTAGCTTGAACATATCTGCACACAGTGTGAAATCACGCTCGTCGGCGGCGAAGCCCAACTGGTGGTTTGCTTCCACGGTGTCGGCACCTTGATCCTGTAGCGCATAAGCCCGGATCTTGTTCAGCAGGCCGATATTACGTCCTTCCTGGCGGTGATACAGCAGAACGCCGCGCCCTTCTTCGGCGATGTGATTGAGAGCGGCTTCCAGCTGAAAGCCGCAATCACAACGCAGGCTAAACAATGCATCACCCGTCAGACATTCAGAGTGGACTCGCGCCAGTACCGGTTCGGGACCGGAAATATCACCGTATACTAACGCCAGGTGATCGCGCCCGGTTGCTGTTTCCTCGAATCCTACCATCAGGAAATCGCCCCACGGAGTGGGTAGTTTGGCTTCCGCCACCCGTTTTAGCTGCATGTTACTCTCCAACGCATAAATGATAAATTCCCGCTCCAGGCAGGAAGGGAATCTCGTATCGCCGCCGCCGTGCTGAGCCCCGGTGGCAGATAGTCACCTACTTTGTTATCAGTGACTGAATGATTCGGGATAATCGTGGTGTCGTTGACAGAACTGACAGATAGTTTACGTCATACTGAAAACCGATGTCCTATTTTTTGATAAAAATGTAAAAATTTTGTTCTAATATCCTGCTGAATTATAGGGAGAAGTAATGTACGACCTCGCCAGACGCACCGTAATTGGCACAATATCGTTGATGGTGTTGCCTATTTTGGTCTGGATCACGGGATGGCACTGGCAGCCAACCGTGTCAGGATGGTGGCTCAAGCCGTTATTCTGGATGACACAGACAGTATCAGCCCCGTGGGGAATTCTGACCAGTGTGGTGCTGTCGGCCTGGTTTTTGTGGCTGCTGCGACTACCTCTGCGCCCGATGTTGACGCTGCTGGCTATCCTGTTTGCCAGCATCGTGCTGGGGCAGGGGGTAAAATCAGTAACGAAACACCTGACGCAGGAAGCCCGGCCGTTTGTGGTCTGGCTCGAACAAGCGCATCAGGTGGATGAGCACTATTTTTATTCATTACCTGCCAGCGAGCGCGCCAGCTTACTGGAACAACAGCTTCAGCAAGTCTCACCATTGCCACCGTGGCAACGCCAGCATTGGCAGGAACAGGCAGATTACTCCTTCCCGTCGGGACATACCGTGTTTGCCGCCACCTGGGCGTTGCTGGCGGTGGGATTACTGTGGACGCGGCGTCATTATCTGGTGGTTTCCCTCATCGTACTGTGGGCCAATAGTGTGATCGCCAGCCGCTTGTTGCTGGGGATGCACTGGCCGCAGGATGTGGCAGCCGCCACGCTGATAAGCGCTGTGGTTTCGCTGGTGGCCGTCTTGCTGGCGCAGCGCTGGTGTGCGCCACTGTTGGCAGCGGCTCCATCCAAAACAGCTGCACGGTATCACCAGCAAGCCCGCCCGAACACCCGATGATGCCTGATAATGTGCCTGATAAAGCGATCGGTTGGTCGGGTATGGCGACGTGGGTATCCATAACCTGGATACCCACAACCAGCAGATACTGATGCCGGTGATGCTAATGCCGATGGATACGAGTAATAGCAAGGCGGCTTCGCAGATTGCCTGTCGCAGCCGCCGTTGGCGTGTCGGTAGTGTGCCGGTCATCCTCCCGTTTTTCCTTTCACGGCCCCCGTTAGCGTTCCCCCTCCGCTGAGGAAATGTTAAGTTAATAGGGTTCACTGCCGAAATTTGGCATAATTCATCCGTTTAAGGCGATATCACAGGAAGCGAACGTGAAATATATGCTGATTTTTTTTCTGGTGCTGGCGGTATTTATCGTATCGATCACGCTGGGAGCGCATAACGATCAGGTGATTACTTTTAACTACCTGCTGGCTCAGGGGGAATACCGGTTGTCGACGTTGTTGGCGACGCTGTTTGCCGCTGGTTTTGCGCTCGGCTGGGTGATCTGTGGCCTGTTTTATCTGCGCCTGCGCATTGCGCTAGGGCGGGAACAACGTAAAATCAAACGTCTTGAGCAGCAACTGTCTGCCCCGGAGAGCGCCAGCGGTGCGACCTCCGCTGAGTCCGCTACCCACTAAGGATCGCCTCCATGCTAGAACTGCTGTTTCTGTTGCTGCCGGTTGCCGCCGCCTATGGCTGGTATATGGGGCGCAGGAGTGCACAGCAGGACAAACAGGACGAAACCAATCGCCTGTCGCGCGATTATGTCACCGGGGTGAACTTTCTGCTGTCTAACCAGCAGGATAAAGCAGTCGAGTTGTTTCTCGACATGCTCAAAGATGACAGCAATACCTTTGAGGCTCACCTGACGCTAGGCAACCTGTTTCGCTCGCGTGGCGAGGTCGACAGGGCTATTCGTATCCATCAGGCGCTCACTGAAAGCGCGTCCCTCAGTTTTGAACAACGTTTGCTGGCGGTACAACAACTGGGGCGTGACTACATGGTGGCGGGGTTGTACGACCGCGCCGAAGAGATTTTTAAGCAACTGGTGGATGAAGAGGACTTTCGCGTCAGCGCCTTGCAGCAACTGCTGCAGATCCATCAGTCTACCAGCGACTGGCCAAACGCTATCGACACCGCTGAAAAGCTGGTGAAATTGGGCAAAACGCAATTTCGCAGTGAAATCGCTCACTTCTACTGTGAACAGTCGCTACAGGCGATGGGCAGCGATGATCTTGATAAAGCCCTGGCGATGTTGAAAAAGGCATCGGCGGCGGATAGTCAATGCGCGCGCGTGTCCATCATGCTGGGGCGCATTTATATGGCGCAGCAGAATTACGCTCAGGCTGTCACATTACTGCAGCAGGTTCTGGAGCAGGATACCGAACTGGTCAGTGAAACCCTGCCGATGTTGCAGGAGTGCTACCGCCACCTGCAACAACCTGAAGGGTGGGCGGCATTTCTGCGTCGTTGTGTTGAAGAGAAAAGCGGCTCTACGGCAGACCTGATGATGGCCGATGTGCTGGAACAGTATGAAAGCACCGAGTCGGCACAGACTTACGTCACGCGCCAGTTGCAGCGCCATCCCACGATGCGGGTGTTCCACCGGCTGATTGACTACCATTTGCGTGAAGCGGAAGATGGCCGAGCCAAAGAAAGCCTGCTGGTGCTGCGTAATATGGTTGGCGAACAAATCCAGGCCAAACCACGCTATCGTTGCCATAAATGCGGTTTTACCTCGCAATCACTCTACTGGCATTGTCCTTCCTGCCGTACCTGGGCCAGTGTTAAACCGATTCGTGGGCTGGACGGGGAGTAAGCCGTCCGGCCATTCTGTTCCCCAACCGTTATCCCCGCGCTGCCAGAACGGGCCGCCACGTTAGGCCGTCATTTCCTTCCTACTGTACCATGCCTCTTAGTTACAACATACTAATGGCCTGTAAGCGCTACGCTGGGTTAAGCATCGGCGCGGTTTGGCATTTAGGAGCAGGGGCGGGTAGAATGCGCGCCATAAAATGATTCACTCACTCAGGCTTAACGACGGGAGCATACCAGTGAACAGCCCAATCATCTCTTCGAATACGACGCCTTCGCATATCACGGCTTCAGGCTCTCCGATTATTGTGGCGCTGGATTACGCCGATCAGCATGCCGCCTATGCGTTTGTCGACCGTATCGATCCACGTGACTGTCGGCTGAAGGTCGGCAAAGAGATGTTCACGCTGTTCGGGCCGCAGTTGGTCAACGATTTACAACAGCGTGGTTTTGAGGTGTTTCTCGATCTTAAGTTTCACGATATTCCCAATACCACGGCCAGGGCTGTAGCCGCTGCGGCAGAGTTGGGAGTATGGATGGTGAATGTCCACGCCAGCGGCGGGGCTCGTATGATGGAGGCTGCCCGTGAGGCGCTGGTGCCGTTTGGGAGCAACGCGCCGTTACTGATTGCGGTGACGGTACTGACCAGCATGGATGACGCGGACTTGCAGGGACTGGGGATTACGCTCTCTCCGGCCGAGCAGGCAGAAAAACTGGCGCGGTTGACCCAGCAGTGCGGTCTGGATGGGGTGGTGTGTTCTGCTCATGAAGCCGTGCGGCTCAAGCAGGTGTGCGGTGCGGATTTCCGGCTGGTGACCCCAGGTATTCGCCCGTCGGGCAGCGATGCTGGCGATCAGCGTCGGATTATGACGCCGCAGCAGGCACAACACGCCGGTGTGGATTACATGGTGATTGGCCGTCCTATTACCCAGTCCGCTGATCCGGCGCTGACCCTGAAAACGATTTTGGCTTCGCTGGGAGAGAAATAATGCGCGACGATAACAGCCGGTTGGTGTACTCCACCGACACCGGGCGTATTGATGAACCCGAGCAGAAAGCGGCCCGTCCGAAAGGCGACGGCATTGTGCGTATTCAACGCCAGACCAGTGGGCGCAAAGGTAAGGGCGTTTGCCTGATTACCGGTATTGACCTGGATGACACAGCGCTGGACGTGCTGGCAGCTGAGCTGAAAAAGAAGTGTGGCTGTGGCGGCTCGGTCAAAGACGGGGTGATCGAAATTCAGGGCGACAAACGTGATCAGCTCAAGCAGTTGCTGGAAGCGAAAGGGATGAAGGTCAAGCTGGCTGGAGGGTAACCTGCCCTGTGCCGCGACAGGCATCGATAACCGCATGAAAATAGCAGTATGAACATAGCAGTATAAAAACACACAGGCTCCCTTGGGAGCCTGTTTGCTATGCGGGGTGGTTATCGCGTCGTCTGGTGACCGATAATGCCGCCTACCGCCGCGCCACCTACCGTGCCGAGTGCGCTGCCGTTGGTTAATACCGCGCCGCCGACTGCGCCAATCCCCGCACCGATGGCGGTATTCCGTTGCCGTTTATTCATACCGGCGCAGCCTGCCAGTGTGCTGACGATCACCATAGCCAGAACGGTAGTTGTGAATTTTTTATTGATTTGCATGGTTCTTCTCCGGTTGTTCACCTTTCACGACAGTGCGTTATCACGGCCATGAATAATGTTATTGTCGTGGCAAGGGGCGTTATGACAGTGCGCGATGACTTGCCGTGACGTGCTGTGTCTATCTGGCTGCCAGTATAATTATCGGCAGAGGGCGTAACAGGTGAAAAACTCTTAATTCACAGTAGTCTGGCGGCGATGGCGACAATACGACCTGCTTTCTGGCTCGCGTTCGGTGTCGGCGTGATCCCTTTCCCGTTTTCCCAGCAGAACACAGCCTGCTTTTCAGCCATTCAGCCCATACCTGTGCCGGTAGCCCAACGTGAGAATAGGGCAAACCACACAGGAGGGCGGATGATGTTGGAAGAACTTAAAATTCAGGTGCTTGAAGCTAATCTGGCTTTACCCCGGCATCAACTGGTGACCTTCACCTGGGGAAACGTGAGCGCGGTGGATCGTGAGCGCGGTCTGATGGTGATCAAACCCTCAGGTGTCGAGTACGACGTGATGACCGCCCAAGACATGGTCGTCGTCGAACTGGAAAGCGGCCGGGTGGTGGAAGGGCAGCGTAAACCCTCGTCTGACACCGATACCCACCGCGTGTTATATCTGGCTTTCTCATCGTTGGGCGGAATTGTCCATACCCACTCGCGGCATGCCACTATCTGGTCACAGGCGGGCAAAGATTTACCGCCGTGGGGGACCACTCACGCCGATTATTTCTATGGGCCTATTCCCTGCACCCGATTGATGACCGAGGCGGAAATCAACGGGCGTTATGAGTGGGAAACCGGGCAGGTCATTGTCGAGACGTTTCGTGAACGCGGCCTGTCACCACAGGATATTCCAGCGGTGCTGGTCAATGCCCATGGCCCGTTTGCCTGGGGAGCGGATGCGCATAACGCGGTGCACAATGCCGTGGTGCTGGAAGAAATTGCTTACATGGGGATTTTCTCGCGCCAACTGACCCCAACGTTGGAACCGATGCAATCCACATTGTTGGATAAGCATTACCTGCGTAAACACGGCAAGAACGCTTACTACGGGCAGTGATTCGCAACAGCGCCAGTAGTCATGCACTGGCTGCCTTGCCGCCAGGTTTTATTTACCTCACGCATTGGAGGGACAGGCAGCATGCCCTCCATTGCGAAATAAACAAAATAACGATCCTATAAAATAGAAACATCGTTTTATTTGTTTGCCAATGATCACTTTTCTCTCATCATTAAACGACTACCTTCAGCACTGAGAAGTGTGGTGTGCGTGTCCTCCCGGTTGTTTTCTTCGTTGCCAATGGTGGTGATGTTGTACCGGGATAGGACACTCGCCCTGCTTCGGGTGGGCTGAACAGGCGTCATCACCTCATGCATGCGCAGTCCAGGCGGTAGGTGCGGGTCATGGTGATATGTTTGTCTTGCTCATGGTTTCTGTCCCTTTTTTCAGGCAATGAATCCTATGCATATCAAACGTTCTATTGAAAAGATTCCGGGTGGCATGATGCTGGTGCCGCTGTTTCTTGGCGCGTTGTGTCATACCTTTGCGCCGGGTGCTGGCAAGTATTTCGGGTCGTTTACCAACGGTTTGATCAGCGGCACGGTGCCGATTCTGGCGGTGTGGTTTTTCTGCATGGGGGCATCGATTCGGCTGAGTGCCACCGGAACGGTATTGCGTAAATCCGGCACGTTGGTGGTAACGAAAATTGCCGTAGCCTGGGTGGTGGCCGCGGTTGCGTCACGTCTGCTGCCGGAGCATGGGGTGGAAGCCGGCTTTTTTGCCGGGTTATCCACTCTGGCGCTGGTGGCGGCGATGGACATGACCAATGGCGGGTTGTATGCGTCCATCATGCAGCAATATGGCACCAAAGAAGAATCCGGCGCATTCGTGTTGATGTCGCTGGAGTCTGGCCCTCTGATGACGATGGTGATCCTCGGTACCGCCGGTATTGCCTCGTTTGAGCCGCATGTCTTTGTCGGTGCGGTATTGCCGTTTCTGGTGGGGTTTGTTCTGGGGAATCTGGATCCGGAATTGCGTGAATTTTTCAGCCGTTCGGTGCAGACGCTCATTCCTTTTTTTGCTTTCGCGCTGGGCAATACCATTGATTTGAGCGTTATCGGTCAGACCGGGTTCCTGGGCGTTATGTTAGGTGTTGCGGTGATCATCATTACCGGTATCCCGTTGATGGTGGCGGACAAGGTGCTGGGCGGGGGTGACGGTACCGCAGGGATTGCCGCGTCCAGTTCGGCAGGGGCGGCGGTGGCGACACCGGTGCTGATTGCGGAAATGGTTCCGGCGTTTAAACCAGTGGCACCGGCGGCCACGACACTGGTGGCGACGTCGGTGATTGTGACGTCGGTTCTGGTACCGATCATCACCGCGATGTGGTCAAAACATGTCAAAGGTGGCGATGGTACCGTCGAGCAAGAAGAAGGAACGCCGGAGCAAGAACAATCGCAACAGGCCGCACATCACTAAATAACGCTTAACGACATGACGTTTCACTAAATGGCGCTCACGCCCTCTGACAAGGGGCGTGAGCGGTGTGACATGACCCACGAAATAAAATCTGAGGGATCAGTTGTTATGCGCCTCCTGTCGCCAGGCAGCTGTGGTCTCGTGTGTGGTGGGGCTGTGACTGTGTAATGCACGCCGGATGGCGAAGAACGCGGCGACCAGCATGGTGACCGCTACCAGCATAAAGAAGCCACACAGGATGGCGTTGATCTGGTTACTGAACACGATGGTTGCCATGTCCTGCATGTTTTTTGCCGGTGCTATCAGCGTGCCGGACTCGATACCTGTCGAGAAACGTTTAGCCTGCGCCAGAAAACCGATACTGGGTTTTTCGTGGAAAATCTTCTGCCAGCCTGCGGTCATTGAGGTAATGAACAACCAGGCGGTAGGCAGTATCGTCACCCAGGCGTAACGCTGTTTTTTCATCTTGAACAGCACGACTGTGCCGAGGATCAGCGCCATCGAGGCCAGCATCTGGTTGCCAATGCCAAACAGCGGCCACAAGGTGTTGATACCGCCCAATGGGTCGATCACCCCTTGATAGACGAAGAAGCCCCAGCCCGCCACCGCCACGGTAGTACCGGCCATATTGCCCAGCCAGGAGTGGCTTTTCCCCATTCCCGGCACCACCAACCCTGCCAGATCCTGCACCATGAAGCGACAAGCGCGGGTACCAGCGTCAACGGCGGTCAGGATAAACAGCGCTTCGAACAGAATGGCGAAGTGATACCAGAAGGCCATCATGGCCCGGCTGTTGAAGATGTCGGTAATGATATGCGCCATGCCGACGGCAAACGTTGGTGCGCCACCGGCACGCGAGAGAATCGAGGCTTCACCGACATCTTTGGCGATGCTGCTAAGATCAGTCGGTGTGATGACAAAGCCCCATCCGCTGACCACCTGCGCGGCGCTTTCCACCGTGGTGCCGATCAGCGCAGCGGGCGCATTCATGGCGAAATACACGCCGGGATCGATCACCGAGGCACAAATCAGCGCCATGATGGCGACGAAAGACTCCATCAGCATCGCGCCATAGCCGATGAAACGGATATGACTTTCGCGCTCAACCAGCTTGGGCGTGGTACCGCTGGATACTAGGGCGTGGAAGCCGGAGATAGCGCCGCAGGCGATGGTAATAAACAGGAACGGGAACAGGCTGCCTGAGAACACCGGCCCACTGCCGTCAATAAAGCGTGAAACCGCAGGCATTTTCAGTTCAGGCATGGCAAACAGGATGCCGATCGCCAGCCCGACGATCACGCCGATTTTCAGGAAGGTGGACAGGTAATCGCGCGGTGCCAGCAACAGCCAGACCGGCAGTACCGAGGCAATGAATCCGTAAATTACCAGCACCCAGGTCAGGGTGGTGCCTTTCAGGGTAAAAAAACGGTCCCCAGTAAGGATGGGCGGCAATATCGCCACCGTAGACAATCGCCATCATCATCAGTACAAAGCCTATCAGCGACACCTCGGCAATCTTGCCCGGTCGCAGAAAGCGCATGTAGACCCCCATAAACAGCGCGATCGGGATGGTGGCCGCAATGGTGAATACCCCCCACGGGCTGTTGGTCAACGCTTTAACCACCACCAGCGCCAGTGCCGACAGGATGATGATCATTACGCCCAGCGCGCCCAGCATGGTAACGACCCCGGCGAACGACCCTAATTCCTGACGCGCCATTTCACCTAATGAGCGGCCATCACGACGTGTGGAGATGAACAGCACCAGAAAGTCCTGCACGGCACCTGCCAGCATCACGCCGATCAGGATCCACAGTGTCCCCGGCAGAAAGCCCATCTGTGCGGCCAGAATCGGCCCTACCAATGGGCCAGCCCCGGCGATAGCGGCAAAATGGTGGCCGAATAACACCCACTTGTTGGTGGGAACGTAATCCAGACCATCATTATGGCGTTCCGCCGGGGTCAGACGGCGGTCATCCAGTTCAAACACCCGACGCGCAATAAACAAGCTATAAAAGCGGTAGGCAATGCTATAGCACGCGACGGCGGCGATGACCAGCCAGACGGCGCTCACATGCTCTCCCTGACTCAGCGCCAGCATGGCGAACGCCACGGCGCCGGCTATAGCAACAGCTATCCAGATAGACACGCTCTTGATCGTTTTCATCTCACTGACTCCTGACTGGTTATGATTCCCGGTCGTCGATAATCCCGGCACCCTGTCAACGTACCTCTTGGCGTAACGAATACGGCAAGACACCCGCAATACTCGAATCGTATCCACCGCGGGATAACAGGAAATATTGTGATATCAATAAATAACCATAGTGCAGCGATTAATCAGCGTGGTCATAACAAGATAAAAATGTGAGCAAAGATATATTTTTGTTACGAATAAAGTATTTATCTGTATTTTCGAGCAGAGAGAAACGCGGAGAGAGGGTGATGAATAATCTGGCACGGCAAGCCCGGCGAGAGCCGGGCAAGGTACGGTAAAGGTGCGTTAAAGGCAGGTCAGGGTAGCGTGTTACCAGCCGCACGGTAAATTTCATACCATTCTTCGCGGCTGATGTGCAGTTCAGAGGCGGTGGCGATGTCTTGCAGGCGCTGTGGGTCCATGCTGCCGACAATCACCTGCATGCTGGCCGGGTGACGCAGGATCCAGGCCGCCGCGAGCGCGGTGGTAGATACGCCATGCTCGCTGGCGATATGCGTCAGCGTGGCATTGAGCTGCGGGAATTTATCGTTATCCACGAATACACCGTCAAAGAAGCCATACTGGAAGGGTGACCAGGCCTGAATGGTCATCTTCTGCAAACGACTGTATTCCAACACCATGCCATCGTGGTGCAGTGACGGCGCATGGGTCATATTGACGTTGAAACCCGCGTCAATCATGGGCGTGTGCATAATGCTCAGCTGCAACTGGTTAGTCAGCAGTGGCTGGCGCACCGCGCTTTTCAGTAGTTCGACCTGCAACGGGTGCTGATTGCTGACGCCAAAATAGCGCACCTTACCGCTGGTTTCTAACGCGTCAAAGGCGGCGGCGACTTCATCCGGCTCGCACAGTGTATCCGGGCGGTGCAGCAGCAGGGTGTCGAGGTAATCCGTGTTCAGGCGTTTCAGACTCCCTTCGACCGACGCAATAATGTGCGCTTTGGAGAAATCGAAAAAGCCGGGGCGGATACCGCATTTGCTTTGCAGCAGTACCTGATCTCGGGTGATGCCCGCCTGACGCGCCGCGGCGGCAAACATCTCCTCGGAACGGCCACCGCCGTAGATATCGGCGTGGTCAAAAAAATCGATACCGGCATCAAGCGCCGTTTGCAACACCGTGGCAGCGTCCTGCTGTGTCTTGCCCGCCAGCCGCATGCAACCCAGCGCAATATTCGGCACTGACAGGGTGCTTGTTCCCAGTGTGATTCTTTTCATGTTCACCTCTCCTTCAGGTTGCTCTCGGTTACAGGGGGCGGTGGTGTGCTCCCGACGATAAAAAACGCCACCCAGTGGGGTGGCGTTATACGGACGCGGATTAGGCGGCGGGTTTGGCGATAATGCTGCGCGTTTCAAGCCGCACTTCGGTTAATACCACCGTCAGGGTATCGCTTTGGCGATAGACGGGTTCGCCTTTCACCGTCACGATGCCGGTGTCCTGACTGCAGACTAGCTCGTCGCGTACCGCGTGGATAAACGAGGCGGGAATGAACGCGGAAGCCCCGTTTTCCAGCAGACGTACACGCAAGCCGCCACGATTGACATCCATAATCTCGGCGGTAAAGCGCGTGTCGGTACCGGCTTTGTCTTTCAGGAAACGGGCGTACAACCAGTCACTGACGTCACGCTCTGCCATACGGTTCAGACGACGACGCTCAGCCAACTGCTGTGTAACCTCATCCTGCGGTTTGTCTGCCGAGGTATGGGTGATGACGGCCTTGAGCAGACGATGGTTAACCATATCGCCGTATTTACGAATCGGTGACGTCCAGGTGGCGTAAGCCTCCAGACCCAGGCCAAAGTGTGGACCGGGGGCGGTGCTGATTTCCGCGAATGTCTGGAAACGACGGATACGGCTATCGAGGAACTGGGTCGGTTGGGCGTCCAGTTCACGACGCAGGATACAGAAACCTTCCAGCGTCAGCAGTCGCTGAGCCTCGGCATGAATCCCGTTGCTTTCCAGCACGGCAACCGCCTGATCAATGCTGACCGGATCGAAGCCGGTGTGGACGTTGTAAATGCCGAAACCTAATGTGTCGCGCAGCACCTGTGCCGCACAGACGTTGGCGGCGATCATTGCTTCTTCCACGATGCGGTTAGCGATACGACGGGGCTCGGTAACGATATCCAACACTTCGCCTTTCTCGCCTAACAGGAAGCGATAATCCGGGCGATCGCGGAACACCAGCGCATGGGTGGAACGCCAGGCACTGCGCGCCTGACAAACGCGATGCAACAGACGGATCTGGCTGGCGATGTTATCGCTCTGCGGCTGCCAGTTGCCACGTTGTTCCAGCCAGTCCGATACTTCGTCGTATACCAGCTTGGCGCGTGATTCGATCCAGGCGGCAAAGAAGCGAATCTGGCTCAGTGCGCCATCAGCGGCGACGGTCATGCGGCAGGCCAGCACCGGACGGCGTTCGTTCGGGCGCAGCGAGCAGATGTCGTCTGACAAGTGGCGCGGCAGCATCGGAATATTGAAGCCGGGCAGATAGTTGGTAAACGCGCGTTGACGGGCAATGGCGTCCAGCTCGCTATCGGCTCGCACGTAAGCGGTCGGGTCGGCGATGGCCACTGTCATCTCCAGCGTACCGTCGCCGTTGTCCTGCACGTACAAGGCGTCATCCATGTCTTCGGTGCTGGCGCTGTCGATTGTGACAAAGTCCAGCCCGGTCAGGTCTTCACGCTCAAGCGCATTGTCATCGATATCGGCTGCGTCGGCGTTCGGCGCTTCGCGCTCCAGATTATGGCGCGACAGCGTCACCCACCAGGGGGCCAGCGGGTCATCGCCGGTAGTAATGTACTGGGTCAGGTCAGCAAAGAAACCCCGATCGCCTTTTAACGGATGACGGCGCATTTCCGCGACTGCCCAATCGCCTTCTTTAAAGTCCTGCTCGACGCCACGCACCGGGCGGCAGGGAATGGCGTCTTTCAGCAACGGATGATCCGGCACGATGGACAAACGGTCATCTTTTTTCTGTACCCGGCCGACAAAGCGGGTCAGAAACGGTTCCACCAGCGATTCCGGTTCCGCGATTTCGCGCTCTTTTTCGGTATGCAGCGTGACGATGATGCGGTCGCCGTGCATCACTTTTTTCATGTGCGGCGGCGGGATGAAGTAGCTCTTCTGCGCGTCGGCTTCAAGAAAACCAAATCCTTTGTCGGTGGCTTTGACGATACCTTCCGCTCGTGGCGTCTGAGAGTGGAGTTGCTGTTTAAGCTGCGCAAGCAGCGGGTTATCTTGAAACATAGCGTCCAGAATTGCGGTTAATAGTGGCTTTAGCGGCAGACAGTTTTACGCGAATCGGCCGCTGGCGGCAAGCGTTGCTGCAATGAACAGCCTGTACAATGCCGACGTGTTCGAACTGCGTATCGGGGGAGCCTGGTGGATTATTCGTTGTTGTTGGAAGGACGATATCGTCCGATAACAAATACCGACGCCAGCCCGATTAAATCAAGCGTGATTAACGTACCGGCAAACACCATTTCGCCTTTCCAGGCAAAAAAGGTCGCGATCGCCAGAATAGTCATGGTAATGGCGAATGCCATCCACTGCCCGCGTTTGTCTCTGCTTATCTCGCCGTCGAGGCCTTTCTCAGTGATACGATGACGATGGGCCTGCTCTCGCTCGCTTTTCGCCATGATCCTTTCAGCGCCGTTGGGCACGATATCATCGTACTCTTTCAGCATTTCTGGAGGGGGAAGCGGTCCGCGAAAAAATGTGGATGAAACGATGGCTTGAATCTGTGGCCTGGCAAGCAGGCGCTCAAGGAATACCGGGTTTTCAATCAGCGTAGACTCGACCTTTTCGGCAAGCGCCTGTGCCTCTTCATTTTCCCTGTTCTGTGTGTCAGCGTTTTGCAATCCCTGACGTAATTCCTTTTCTTCTTCCGTATGCATTCATCGCTACTCTTAGGTCGTCGCCTATGGCTTGAAAATCGCTGGCCATTCTCTGCGCATCACTTTGCTTGTTGATGTCTGCCAGATAGTCTGTCGCTGGCATCAGATCTAAAATGCTGCCGGCGGCACGAAGATACCTACGGGTTGCCTTCAACATGTTTTATCTCCTTAGGGCCAACACTGGTGATACTCTTCTTAGTTAATCTTACTTGAGTATGGCACGGTTGCAAATAACGACTATACCCCAAATAATTCGAGTTGCAGGAAGGCGGCAAGTGAGTGAACCCCGATGAGCTTACTGAGGTAAGTGATTCGGGTGAACGAACGCAGCCAACACACCTGCAACTTGAAGAATGAAGGGTATAAACAATCTGTTGTCGCAGTTTACGGGCATCAGTATGGCACCCGTTGTGGATAGCATGATGGATTAAGCCGGGCGTGAAAGAACCCACCCGGCCAATGGGATCAGGCAATGCGTTGCAGCGTGGTGTCGGCACTGGGGGTAATGCGTACCGGCACGGATTTGGACGTCGGCGTGAAGGTGTCGTCGCCATAGCTGGATAACGGTACCAGCGGATTGGTTTCCGGATAGTACGCCGCCAGATTACCGCGTGGGATGTTATAGCTGACCAACCGAAACCCGCTGACTTTACGCTCGATGTGGTCATGCCACAGGGTTTCGATATCTACCCGGTCGCCGTCTTGCAGACCCAGCGCGGCGATATCTTCCGGGTGCATGAACAGCACGTCACGCTGGCCGTACACGCCGCGATAACGGTCATCCAGCCCGTAAATCGTGGTGTTGTACTGGTCGTGGGAACGCAGTGTTTGCAGGGTAAATGGTGCCGGGGTATCGCCGTATACCGGCACCACGCTGTCTGGCAAGGCGGCGGCACTGAAACCAGCCTTACCGGTGGACGTGTTGAAACGGTAGTCGGCGGCGGCGTTACCCAGCCAGAATCCCCCCGGTTCGGCGCAGCGCTGATTGAAGTCAGCAAAACCCGGCAGGGTGGCGGCGATATGATCGCGGATCAGGTTATAGTCGGCCGCCAGCGCCAGCCAGTCGAGGTGCGCGTTGCCGAGGACGGCGTGGGCAATGCCCGCCACGATGGCGGTTTCCGAGCGTTGTTGGTCCGACAACGGCGGGCTTATCCCTTCAGAGGCATGCACCATGCTAAACGAGTCCTCGACGGTGACGAATTGTGGGCCACTGGCCTGCATATCCCGTTCGGTGCGCCCCAGCGTCGGCAGAATCAGCGTATCACGTTGTGCGGTAATCAAGTGGCTGCGGTTGAGCTTGGTGCTGATATACACCGCCAGTTCGCAGCGGCTAAGCGCCTGTGCCGTGCGATCGGTATCTGGCGCGGCGGCGGCCAGATTGCCACCCAGCGCGATTAAGACCCGCACCTCATCACGCAGCATCGCCTCCAGCGCTTGTACGGTATTGTGGCCGTGGCCGCGCGGCGGGGTAAAACCGAAGTGACGTGCCAGACTATCGAGCATCGCGTCAGAGGGTTTTTCATCAATCCCCATGGTGCGGTTACCCTGCACATTGCTATGGCCTCGCACCGGGCACAAACCAGCCCCCGGTTTGCCGAGCTGACCAAACAACAGTTGCAGGTTGACGATTTCCCGCACGGTGGCGACCGAGTGACGGTGTTGCGTAATCCCCATCGCCCAGGTGCAGATCACCCGCTCAGAGCGCCGGTAAATGTCGGCGACATAGCGGATTTGCGCTTCACTCAGCCCGGACTGCTGGACGATTTTGTCCCACGAGGTGGCATCCACCTGTTGCAGATAGGCGTTGACGCCGTCGGTATGCTTATTAATGAAGTCCTGATCAAAAAGCCCGGTGTCGCCTGCCGCCAGACGTTGACGATGGGCTTCCAGCAGCGCTTTTACCATGCCGCGTACTGCCGCCATGTCACCACCCAGATGCGGTTGCAGGTAGGTTTCGCTGATGGTGCCGGACAGTGGCGTCAGCAATTCTAGCGGGTTTTGCGGGTTGGCGAAGCGTTCCAGACCCCGTTCGCGCAAGGTGTTAAACGCCACGATGTGCGCACCGCGATCGGCGGCATGCCGCAAGCTGTGCAACATCCGGGGGTGATTGGTACCGGGGTTCTGACCGAAGACGAAAATGGCATCGGCGTGTTCGAAGTCCGCTAACCGTACCGTGCCTTTACCCACGCCAATACTTTGCTTGAGTCCGGTACCGCTGGCTTCGTGACACATGTTGGAGCAGTCGGGAAAATTATTTGTGCCCGCCATACGGCCGAACAATTGATACAGGTAAGAGGCTTCGTTACTGGCCCGACCGGAAGTATAAAGCTCCATCTGGTCGGGGTGTTCCAGCGTGCGGATATGGCTGGCGATAAGCGCAAAAGCATCGTCCCAGCTTATCGGCACGTAATGGTCGCGCTCCGGGTCGTAACGCAGCGGGTGAGTCAGCCTGCCTTGATATTCGAGAAAATAATCGCTCTGGCGGCGCAGTGTACTGACGCTGTGCTCAGCAAAGAAGTCCGGCCCGGCAGCTTTGCGGGTGGCTTCCCAACTGACCGCCTTGGCACCGTTTTCACAAAAGCTGAAGGTGCTGCTGTTGTCATCTCCCCAGGCACAGCCGGGGCAGTCGAATCCTTTGCTTTTGTTGACGCGCATCAAATTACGGATATTTTTCAGCGCCTGTTTGCTGTCCAGGACAAAGCGGGTGGTGGCTTCCAGTGAACCCCAACCGCCAGCAGCGGCGCGGTATGGCTTAATGGCAGATTTAAATTTCATGATTCGCTACGCAGGTGATGATGTTTTTAGTATGTAAAAAAATCTTTAAAACTTTGCTTGCTAATCAAGAGTGTAGGCGGCGTACCGTAAGGCGTCTAATCAAAGGGGATAATAGCGGGATAGAGGAGGCTTATCGTGGTGGTCATCTCTGCTGCATCAGGGGGAGTGGTATACTGCCTCAGCCCGACATGCTGGAGAACCTGATGGACATTAAGCAACTTATCTACTTGTGTAATCTGGAAAAAGAGCGCCATTTCGGCCGTGCGGCTGAGGCCAGCTTCGTCAGCCAGCCAACATTATCGATGCGATTAAAGAACCTGGAGCGGGAATTGGGGTTGTCGCTGATTAATCGGGGTAATAATTTCGAGGGGTTTACCGCCGAAGGCGAACGGGTGTTGGCCTGGGCGCGGGAAATGGTGTCGGTCTATCAGGGGTTGAAGCTGGAGGCGGCATCACTGGCGCGCGGTACCAGCGGGTTGCTGCGCATCGGTGCAGTACCGCAATGCAGCATGGCGTTGCCAGCCTTGCTGGCAGAAGTCAGCCGTGCCTACCCGGAGATGGATTATCAGGTCGCACTGTTTAGCGCCGATCAGTTGCTGGAAGCACTTACCGCCCACACGGTGGATGTCGGGATCGGTTTTTTCGAGCTGACGACGCTGCGCGAGTTACATTTTCAGGCCTCCTCGCTGGCGGAGCAGGGGGCTTCGCTGCTGTATCATCCACGCTACTTTCCCACGCTACAGGGGAACGGCCCACTGACGCTAGCGGAACTGGCGACAGTGCCATTATGTCTGGCGGAACCCAGCCGGTATTTTCGCCGCTATCTGGACGGTCAGTTCCGGGAAGCCGGGGTGACGCCGCGAGTGCGGGTGGAAAGCACCTCGATACTGCAACTGATGCAAGGTGTGTTCGTCGGGCTGGGATGCGGCATTGTACCCAATGGCAGTTTGCTGCCGGAGATGACCCCGGAGCTGGCCTGGCGGCCGTTGGCATTGGCACCGATGTCGCGACACGGCGCGGTGGTGATTGCTGAAGCCGGGCGCGCCACCATGCTGGCACAACATTTCTTTGACGCCGCGCAGCACTGGTTGGGGGAGCGTTAACCGTGGCATCGCGGCATGATTCGCCGATACGAACCCAAACGCAAAAACACAACCGGTAAGACGAGAACCACAATCAGGACGATAATGAAAGGGATGGCGAACGAGGCATAACGGGCGGGAACCCTGTGCCAGACTGGCGTCCGGCACAGGCGGCGTGATTATTCGCCCAGTTCCAGCTCGTTCATGGCAGCGATATTGAAGCCGCCGTCAACGTGCAGAACTTCACCGGAGATACCGGCTGCCAGGTCAGAACACATGAACGCGGCGGCGTTGCCCACGTCTTCAATGGTGACCACACGGCGGATCGGGGTAACCGCTTCGCAGTGAGACAGCATCTTCTTGAAGTTTTTGATGCCGGAAGCGGCCAGTGTGCGGATCGGACCGGCGGAGACGGCATTGACGCGCACGCCGTCGCGGCCCATGGCGTTGGCCATGTAGCGCACGTTGGCTTCCAGCGACGCTTTCGCCAGACCCATCACGTTGTAGTTCGGAATGGCGCGCTCGGCACCCAGGTAGGACAGA
The DNA here is from genome assembly GCF_000406165.1 of Dickeya zeae NCPPB 2538. Classification (NCBI taxonomy): domain Bacteria; kingdom Pseudomonadati; phylum Pseudomonadota; class Gammaproteobacteria; order Enterobacterales; family Pectobacteriaceae; genus Dickeya; species Dickeya zeae. The sequence continues at coordinate 1,748,569 of NZ_CM001977.1, forward strand.
GTCATCAGCGCGGAGTTCGGGTTCAGCATGCTGCGGCAAGCTTTCGCCATCGCCACAAAGCTGTAAGCGCTGATGTCATGAGCGATGGCAAAACCTTCGCGGGTGACGGCGTTCACGTAGTCGCCATCCAACTGGTCGCCCGGCGCGTAAGCGATGGAGTGTACGAAACCGTCGAATTTCGGCCAGACTTTCGCCAGTTCGGCGAACAGTGCGTCAATGCTGGCATCTTCCGCCACATCACACGGTAAAACGATGCTTGAATCGAACTCTTTGGCAAACTCTTCCACACGTGACTTCAGCTTGTCGTTCTGATAGGTGAACGCCAGTTCTGCACCTTCGCGATGCATTGCCTGTGCGATACCGTATGCGATGGAGCGGTTGCTGGCAACGCCCGTTACCAGAATGCGCTTACCGTTAAGAAAACCCATGGCTGTATCCTTGTGATCATTGTTGCTGCGATCATCGTCAATAAAAATAATTATTTACCATGATCGGTGTGAATAAACTGGGCGATTCTAGCATGTATAGCGGCCCAAGGGGTACTCCAACCACTAGCGACGGAACCGAGCCGGGCGAGGAGAATGGCTAACCGAACGGTTAGCCAGAATAGTGATTATCTTTATCGTGATTACCGTCGAGCGTGACTGTTGTTAGTGGTTATTGCTTTTACCCCTATTGCTTTACCCGTATGACTTTACTCATATGGCGATTAGCCGAGGCCGTGATCCCGCCGCCAGGCGTCGGCACTCAGTGCCTCGCCAAAGTGACTGGCGATCAAACGCTTGGTCAGGTCATGTAACGGCGATGCCAGCACATCGGCAGTGCTGCCGCGTTCGACCACTTCGCCTGCCTGCATGACCAGAATCTGGTCGCTGATGTGTTTCATCATGCCCAGATGCTGGGTGACGTAGATATAGGAGATGCCGTGTTTTTCCTGTAGTTCCAGCATCAGGTTGATTATCTGGGAGCGTACCGACATATCCAGTGACGCCAGCACCTCGTCTGCCACGATCACCTTAGGTTGTAGTATTAACGCCCGCGCCAGCCCGATGCGCTGTTTCTGGCCTGGTGCCAGTGCGTGCGGGTAGTAGGTGGCGTGGTCGGCACGCAGGCCAACCTGACGCAACGCCAGATTAATGGCTTTTTCCCGCTCTTGCGGCGTCAGGTCGGTATTGAGTCGCAGCGGCAACTCCAGCAGTTGACCAATTCGCTGGCGTGGGTTGAGCGAGTTGGCCGAATCCTGAAAGATCATGCGAATACGCTGACTACGGTAGTGATAGTCACCGTATTGCAGCGGATGATCGTCAATGACCAGTTCACCGGAGGTGGGGGGGATCACGCCGCTCAGCATCTTGGCCAGCGTGGATTTACCTGACCCGTTTTCGCCGATGATCGCCAGCGTTTGCCGCTCGCGCAGCGTGAAACTCACCGATTTCACCGCCTCAACGTGCTGACGTCGGAACCAGCCGGTGCGGTAGCGGAAGGTTTTGGTGAGATTACGGGCTTCCAGCAGGGTTTCCACCATCAGGATTCCTCCATATTGAGCGGGAAGTGGCAGGCGTACCAATGGTTTTTCACCGGAACGAGCGGCGGTGCCGTCATACACCGTTTTTGCGAATAGGGACAACGCGGCCCCAGTCGACAGCCGACGGGCAGGTGCGCCAGCGCCGGAATCGCCCCCGGCAGCGCATTCAGGCGGCTCTTGTGTGGTAATGAACAGCCGAAATCCGGCATGGCGCGGATCAACGCCTGGGTGTAAGGGTGGTGCGGCGCGCTGATCAATTCATCGCTGACCGCGCTTTCCACCGTCTGGCCGCAGTACAGTACGTTGATACGATCCGCCCATTTGCTCATGGTCTGCAAATCGTGGCTGATTAACAAAATGGTGGTGTTGTTGTTCTGGTTAAGCCGGGAAAGCAGGCGGAAAATTTGCGCCTGTGTCGTGGCTTCCATCGCGTTGGTCGGCTCATCGGCAATCAGCAGTCTGGGCTGGTTGGCCAGCGCGATGGCGATCATCACCTTCTGGCATTCCCCTTCGGTCAGTTCATAGGGGTAGCTGCGCATAATGTCTTTATGGTCTTTGATGCCGACGCGGTGCAGCAATTCGATGGCCCGGCGTTTGCGCCAGTTAACGCGCTGCCACCAGCGGCCTTTGTACGTCCAGCCGGGAATGGATTGAATCAACTGGCGACCGACACGCGCGGAGGGATCCAGACAGGATTGTGGTTCCTGAAAGATCATCGACATGTTGTGGCGCACCAGTTTACGGCGCTGACGGGGGGTGAGTTGCAGCAAATCCACGTCATCGAAACGGAAACGATCAGCGGTAATACGCCAGTTTTCCTTGTTGATGCCGCAAATGGCTTTGGCGATAAGACTCTTGCCAGAGCCGGATTCACCGACCAGCCCGCGAATTTCACCCTCGTTAAGGCTGATGCTGACGCGATCCACCGCTTTCACCGGGCCATCCGGGGTGAGGAATTCAATGGTCAGATTACGAATTTCCAGTAATGCCATGATGCAGTTCCGTCACTATTCGGTTTGAGCGAGCAGGGCGCGGCGAATGCCGTCCCCCAGCAGATTAACGATCAGTACGCTGACAGTAATGGCTGCGCCGGGCAGCATCACCGTCCACGGTGCGGCGTACACCAGCTCCAGCGAATTACCCAGCAGTACACCCCATTCGGTGGTGGGGAGTTGCGCGCCGAGATTGAGAAAGCCGAGTGCGGCGATATCCAGAATAGCGATGGAGAGCGCACGGGTGATTTCACTGACCACTACCGGCAGGATGTTGGGCACCACGGCATACCACAGCAGGTAGAGTGTGGAGGCACCATCCAGCCGGGCGGCGGTCACATACTCTTTCTCTAATTCGTCATGCACGGCGGAATAGATAGTACGCACCATGCGCGGCAGCAGTGCCATCCACACCGCCAGCATGGCGTGGCTCAGTTGCGGGCCGATAAACGCAATCACCACCATCGCCAGCAGCAACGACGGAATCGACAACAGCGGGTCGAGAATATGGTTGAGTACCGCAGAACGCAGGCCATGGGTCACCCCGGCCAGCATACCGAGTACAATACCGACCAGCGTGGCCGCCAGCGTAACCAGCAGCGCTGATCCGAAAGTCGGCGCGGTGCCGCTCAGCAAGCGGCTCAGCAGGTCGCGGCCCAGATCATCGGTGCCGAGAAAAAACGACACTTCGCCATAACGTGACCAGGACGGCGGCAGCAACTGGTAGCCGAGAAATTGTTGATCCAACGCGTAGGGCGCCAGCGTGTTGCCAAACAGGCATAACCCCAGCAGCAACAGGAATCCGTAAAAACCCACCATCGCCATCCGGTCCTGCCGGAAGACTGTCCAGGTGTCGACCCAGCGGCTAGGGAGCGCTTTTTCGCCGTAGATGTTATCGGAGTGCATACCATTCCTTATGTTTCAGCGGGTTTGTCATGGCGCCCCAGATATCGGACAGCACGTTGATGGTGATCACCAACGCACCGACCACCATCACCCCGGCGGAAATCGCCGCGAAATCCTGCTGGCGGATGGCATTGACCAGCCAGCGGCCAAGCCCTGGCCAGTTAAACACCACCTCGGTAATCATCTCCAGTGTCAGCATGGTGGAGAATTGCAGCCCCAGTTGCGGAATGATCGGCGGCAGGGCGTTATGCAACAGGTGGCGGCGGATGACTGTCGCGCGGGGTAACCCACGGATAATCGCTGCTTTAATGTAATTCTGGGTGCCGATGTCAGTGGTGCTGATACGCATCAGGCGAATCACTTCGGTGGTAGGGCCAACCGACAACACCAGCACCGGCAAAATCATGTGCTGTATGGCGCTGGCAATCATCTCGTCCCGGTAGGGGGAATGGGAAAGCCAGGCATCGATCAACGCAAAACCAGTCACCGGTGGTACCGGGTAAAGCAGGTCGAAACGACCGGAAACCGGCAGCCAGCCGAGGTGCAGTGAAAAGAATAGGGTCATCAGCAGCGCCAGCCAGAATACCGGCAACGAAAAGCCCAGTAACGCCAGCGCGCTGATCACCCGATCGGCGGCTTTGTGTTGCAACACGCCGGTGGTGATACCGAGTGGGATACCCACCAGCAGCGACAGCGAAAAGGCCAGCAGGCACAGTTCGACGGTGGCGGGCAAGATATCGCGCAACTGCTCGCTAATCGGCTGTCCGTTAATACTGGAAACGCCAAAATCGCCCTGCAACAGGCTGACGAAATAAAAGCGATAGGCGTCGAACAGCGCCGCTCCGCTAAGCGGGGCGTGCGGGGTGTAATACAGCAGACTAAAGCCGATCAGCGACAGCAGAAACAGCGTGACCAGCAGCAACAACAAGCGACGAAGGGTAAAGATAATCACGGCTGTTCCCCCTGGATCGGCGCATTGGAAGACGGATCAACGGCGTGCTCATCCGGTTTGTCTTTATGGCCATCGCTGCCGTCCTCACGGTAAACACCGGCGAAGGAGGCGTTGCCAAACGGACTGAGCACCAGTCCTTTGATGTCGTAGCGATAGGCTTGCATCCGCAGCGATGAGGCCAGCGGCAGCACCGGCAACTGCTCGGTCAGAATGTGATGGGCGACCCGGTAGTACTCCATACGTCGGGATAGTTGCTGGGAAGAGAGCGCGTCCTGCAAGACCTGATCGAAATCGGGATCACACCAGTGAGCATAGTTGGTTTGGGAGCGGATAGCGGCACAGCTCAATAACGGGCGGAACACACTGTCCGGGTCGTTACTGTCGGTCGCCCAACCGGCCAGCGTCAGGTCGTGGTTCATCTCCATCAGGCGCGCTTCCTGAAAACGGCCTTCGACTGGCATGATGTTTACCCGAATGCCGATTTGCGCCAGGTCAGCCTGAATCAGCTCGGCGGTTTTCACCGGGCTGGGGTTATAGGACTGCGACGCGCTCGGCACCCACAGTTGCAATTGCAAGCCGTGAATGCCCAGCTCTTTGAGTAACTGGCGCGCTTTATCCGGGTTGTACTCGGAAATCTGCGCTTCATTGTCGTAAGCCCAGGAGGCGCGCGGCAGAATTGAGGCGGCGGTTTCGGCGGTGCCGTAGTAAATCGACTGCATCAGGCGATCGTTATTGATAGCCAGCGCGATGGCGTGACGCACGCGAGCATCGTCCAGCGGTGGTTTGCGCACGTTAAACGCCAGATAGGCGACGTTCATCCCCGGTCGCAGCGATAGCCGCAAACGAGGGTCATTACGCAGAATGCTTAACTGACTGGCGGCCGGGTAGGCCAGCACATCGCACTCGCCCGTCAACAGTTTTGACAGGCGACCGGTCCCACCGGCACCCAGGTCGATAACCACCTGCTCCATACGGGGTTCGCCGCGCCAGTAGTTATCGTTACGTTTGAGCCGCACGTACTGGCCGTAGCGATACTGTTCCAGCCGGTAAGGGCCAGTCCCCACCGGTTGACGGTCAAGCAACTCCCGGCGGTCCTGGCGGGTCAGTTGCTGGGCGTATTCCGCCGACAGGATAGGCGCATAATGGGTAGCGAGGTGCCACAGGAACGAGGCATCGGGGCTTTGCAGACGGAACTCGATGGTGTAATCGCCCAGTTTGCGGATGCTTTGTATGTTATCCGCCAGTTGCAGACTGTCGAAGTAAGGATATTCGCCGCCGTTGACATCATGGAACGGGTGCTTTTTATCCAGCATGCGCTGGAAACTGAACAACACATCGTCAGCGTTCATCATCCGGCTGGGGGTAAACCAGGCGGTCTTCTGGAACGGCACATCACGACGCAGGGTGAAACGGTAGGTCGCGCCATTGTCGGTGACTTCCCAGCGCTGCGCCAGTTCTGGCATCAGCCGGTAGGTATAAGGGTCAACGCCCAGCAGACGGTCATAGAGTTGTGCCGCCAGCGTATCCACCATCAGCCCGCTACGCGCCATTTGAGGGTTGAAGGTGTTGAGAACGTCGTTGACGCAATAGACAAAACCGCTCTGGCGGATAGGAGGCACCGGCGCGTCGGGGACGGTCGGCGTCTGTGCCAGAGCGGACTGTGTCAGCCAGGCCAGCGCCAGTATGAGAATGTGTTTTCCGGACATACGGTTTTTTTTCAGACAATCGGCAATACACAGAGTGTACCGCACTCTGTGATTCCACCCAATTTCTTACGCTTATCTGCCGGTTTTTTCTACAAACTGCTGGGGTTGTCGGCAGTGGCTGGCAGGTATTTGTACACCCCGGGAAACATAAACCCGGTCCTTATAATTGTTATGTTATAACATATCTTATTTGTGGTAGTATGCGCAGCCAGGCGGTGACTCACGCTAAGTCGGTCGCCGGGCAATCATTTTTAAGCAGGAGCACGCGCATGCAACCTTTACCCGTTACCGTACTGTCCGGCTTTTTGGGGGCCGGGAAAACCACGGTGCTGAACCATATTCTGAATAATCGTCAGGGACGCCGGGTCGCGGTGATCGTCAATGACATGAGTGAAGTGAATATCGACGCCGAGTTGGTTAATCAGGAGGTGACGCTGGATCACCGTCAGGAAAAACTGGTGTCGATGAGTAACGGTTGCATCTGCTGTACCCTGCGGGAAGATTTGCTGGTGGCGGTACGCGAGCTGGCTCGCACCGGGCGCTACGATTATCTGCTGATCGAGTCCAGCGGTATTTCCGAGCCGTTGCCAGTGGCAGAGACGTTTACGTTTGAAGACGAACAAGGGCAATGTCTGTCTGATTTCGCCCGTCTGGATACGATGGTTACCGTGGTGGATGGTGCCAGCTTTCTGGCGCAATATCAGGCGGCAGAAAGCCTGCAATCGGTAGGGCAGAGTCTGGGGGACGACGATGTTCGCAGTGTCACCGACCTGCTGATTGAACAAATTGAGTTTTGCGATGTGCTGCTGGTCAGTAAAACCGATGAAATGACTGACAGCCAGCGTGATGAGGTGATCGCTATTCTCCACACCCTCAATCCCTCTGCACGTATTCTGCCGATTGCACACGGGCAGGTGCCGATGGACGAGGTGTTAAATACCGGGCGTTTTAATATGCAAACGGCGGCCATGACGCCGGGCTGGCTACAGGAGTTACGCGGTAGCCACACACCGGAAACCGAAGAATACGGTATCGGTAATTTTGTCTATCAGGCCCGCAGGCCGTTTCACCCCCAGCGCTTCTATGACTTTCTGAGCCGCGAGGAGTGGGGGCCGGGCCGCTTGCTGCGTTCCAAAGGCTTTTTCTGGCTGGCGAGCCGTCCGTTCGAGGCCGGGTCCTGGCATCAGGCTGGGGGGATTTTGCGCTACGGGCTGGCCGGTCTGTTCTGGAAAGCGGTCGCGCCGGATCGTTGGCCGCAGGACGAAGAAACCCTGGCGGCGATCCGGGAGAAATGGCAGGAGCCGTTCGGCGATATGCGACAGGAAATCGTCTTTATTGGTCAACATCTGGATCAGGCGTGGATTACCGCCCAACTGAATGCCTGCCTGCTCACGGATCAGGAACTGCTGGGTGGCGTGGAGAGCTGGCAGGATTTGGTCGACCCCTTTGACGAGTGGTAACGCGTGCCGCCCCCGGTTTTATCGCCGGGGCGGTGATTGCGGTTATGGGCTTTGCAGACCACAGTTAGTCACTGGCACCGATCTCGTGCTTTTTCAGCAGGCCGCGAAACTGATGGTAAGTGAGTGTCAGCAACCCGGCGGCTTTACGCTGATTAAACTGCGCCTGAACGAGCGCCCGCTCTACCAGTTGCCGTTCCTGATGGTGCTGCCAGTCACGCAGGTTTAACGGCAGGGTGGGGAAGCCCGTCGCCCCCGCGTGTGGTGAGTCGAGCGCCGGTGCGGGTGTCGTCAGCGGCGTAAACGGGTTAAGGATAATGCGTTCCACCGCGTCCGGGTTGGCGCCATGCCGGTACAGTGAGCGTTCCACTACGTTTTTTAGCTCGCGAATATTGCCCGGCCAGCTGTAGTCCAGCAGAGTACGTTCTGCCTGCGGGCTGAAGCCGGGAAACAGTGGCAAGCCCAGTTCCCGGCACATCTGTACCGCGAAATGCTGTGCCAGCAGCATGATGTCTTGCTGACGTTGGCGCAGTGGCGGCAGGTGCACCACATCGAACGCCAGCCGGTCAAGCAGGTCGGCGCGGAACTTGCCCTGTGCCGCCAGCGCGGGCAGGTCTTCGTTGGTGGCGCACACCAGTCGGACATCCACCTGTAGCGGTTGCCCGCCGCCCACACGCTCCAGTACACCGTATTCGATCACCCGTAATAATTTTTCCTGCACCAGCATCGGCGCGGTCGCCAGTTCATCCAGAAACAGGGTGCCGCCGTCGGCCCGCTCAAAACGCCCCAGATGGCGTTTTTGTGCGCCGGTAAATGCCCCAGCTTCATGACCGAAGAGTTCGGAATCCAGCAGGTTGTCGTTCAGGGCGGCGCAGTTAAGTGAAATAAACGGCCCCTGCCAACGGGGGGAGAGGTAATGCAGACGGCTGGCAATCAGTTCTTTACCGGTGCCGCGTTCGCCAATCACCAGCACTGGCTTATTGAGCTGCGCCAGCTGAGATACCTGCTCCAGTACCTCCAGAAAGCTGTTGGCCTCGCCCAGTAACGAATCCTGTCCATGCGTCATGATGTCGCCTTGTTTTTTTCACCACTTGTTGGTCAATTTGACCATAGCAAAGCACGCGTCTATTGTATATCGAAATCACTAACACATTATTTATCATGCAATTACGGTGATTTTAAAAGCTGGCACGGTATTTGATTATGTCAGGATGTCATCAGGCAACGGCTGATGGAGATAACGAACCGGGCGTCGCAGACGCCGGAAATCATTGAGGAGTAGAGTATGGGTATTTTTTCCCGTTTTGCCGACATCGTGAACGCCAATATCAATGCTTTGCTGGATAAGGCTGAAGACCCGCAAAAGCTGGTGCGGCTGATGATTCAGGAAATGGAAGATACACTGGTTGAAGTGCGTTCCACCTCCGCCCGGGCATTGGCGGAAAAGAAACAACTGGCTCGCCGTATTGAACAGGCGCGCAGCCAGCAGCAGGAATGGCAGGAAAAAGCTGAGCTGGCGCTGCGCCGCGAGCGTGAAGACCTGGCGCGTGCGGCGCTGGTAGAAAAACAGAAGCTGACGGAACTGGTGACGGTGCTGGAGCAAGAAGGTGCCGCAGTCGAAGAAACGCTGGATCGCCTGAAACGTGAAATTGGCGAGCTGGAAAATAAACTGACCGAAACCCGTGCCCGTCAACAGGCGCTGACATTACGTCATCAGGCCGCCAGTTCATCCCGTGATATTCGCCGTCAGTTGGATAGCGGTAAACTGGATGAAGCGATGGCGCGCTTTGAGCAGTTTGAACGACGTATCGATACCCTGGAGGCGGAAGCAGAAAGCGTGGGGCTGGGTAAACAAAAATCGTTGGATCAACAGTTTGCCGAGCTGAAAACCAGCGATGAGATCGATGCGCAACTGGCTGCGCTGAAAGCGAAAGTCAAACCGGCGGAATAATGATTACTGGTTGCCGTTTCGGCGGCAGCCAGGCTGCATCACCATAATAATTAAGGAGAAAAAATGGGTGCTCTGGTAATGACAATGATTCCCCTGACGGTGTTTCTGCTGTTTGTCGCACCGCTGTGGTTGTGGCTGCATTACAGTCAGCGCCGCCGTGCGCCTCAGTGGGATCAGGCTGAAATGCAGCGGCTGACCCGGTTAACGCAAGACGCACAGCGCATGCGCGAACGCATTGAGGCGCTGGAACAGATTCTGGATGCGGAGCATCCCAACTGGAGGCAATCCTGATGAACACCCGTGAGCGCAAACTTTACCTGCTGCCGGAAGAGGGCATGATTAAAGGCGTGTGCGCCGGGCTGGCGCGCTACTTTGATGTGCCGGTAAAACTGGTGCGTTTTATTGCCGTGCTGTCGATTTTTTTCGGTCTGTTTCTGATTACGGTCATCGCTTATATCGTTCTCAGTTTCGTACTGGAGCCCGCGCCGCCGGAGGCATACACGACGACACGTGATGAGGCTTCACCGCAGACGTTGCTCGATCAAGCCGATGCGATATTGAGCGCCAGCGAACAACGCTTACGCTACATCGAGCGCTATATCACATCGGAAACCTACGGCGTGCGCAGTAAGTTTCGCCAACTGTGATCGCGCTGCCAGTCATCAACTGGCCTGATCTTCTGAGTGGGATTCGCGGCGCAGGCATCGAATTCCGCTCATCGTTTTTCGTGCCGTCGCACTATTGTTTGTGTTTGTGCTGTTTGTGCGGTTTGTCGTGATCGACAGGCAACGCGACGGTGGCCGGATATGGCAGGACAATCATACGGCAGGGCAACCAACAGGAGTGTCATGGCTTATTCCCATCATGTTAGCCGGTTACAGAATGAGTTCAGCGCGCTAGTCAACCGCAGCGCCGATCGTCACCTGCGGCTGGCCGTTACTGGCCTGAGCCGCAGCGGCAAAACGGCGTTTATTACCTCACTGGTCAATCAGCTGTTGAACGCGCAGCATGGTGCGCGGTTGCCGCTGTTTTCGGTGGTGCGCGAGAACCGGTTGTTGGGGGCTCGTCGTATCCCGCAGCGGGATTTGGCTATTCCCCGGTTTGCGTATGACGAAGGCATGGCGTCGTTATACGGCGTGCCGCCTGCCTGGCCGACGCCGACGCGTGGGGTGAGTGAAATCCGGCTAGCGCTGCGTTACCGCTCCCGCGACAGCCTGTTGCGTCACTTTCGTGATACCGCCACGCTGTATCTGGAAATCGTCGATTACCCCGGTGAATGGCTGTTGGATTTGCCGCTGCTGGAGCAAAGCTACGCCGACTGGTCCCGGCAGATGTCCACCCTATTGCAGGGGGAGAGATTACGCTGGGCACAGCCCTTTCTGGCGCTGTGCGAAGGGCTTGACCCACTGGCCCCCGCCGATGAAAACCAACTGGCGGCGATCGCCCAGGCGTACACCGACTATCTGTTGCGCTGTAAGCAGGAAGGATTGCATTTCATTCAGCCGGGGCGTTTTGTGTTACCGGGCGATTTGGCAGGGGCACCGGTATTGCAGTTTTTCCCCTGGCCCCAGCCCGATGAGCGACTGGACGCGGCGCTGGCGCAGGCGGGCGAACACACGGTGATCGGGATGTTGCGCCGCCGCTTTGAATACTACTGCCAGCATGTGGTGCGTGAGTTCTATCGCCAGCACTTTGTCCGGTTTGACCGGCAAATTGTACTGGTGGATTGCCTGCAATCGCTCAATCAGGGCGTGCAGTCGTTTAACGACATGCGACTGGCGCTGACCCAGTTGATGCAGAGTTTTCATTACGGTAAGCGCACGTTGTTGCGCCGGTTATTTTCGCCGTGTATCGACCGGCTGATGTTCGCTGCCAGTCAGTCTGACCATATTACCGCCGACCAGCACGCCAATCTGGTGTCGTTGTTGCAGCAACTGGTGCAGGAAGCCTGGCGCAATGTGGCGTTTGAAGGCATCGAGATCGACTGTGCTGGTATTGCCGCAATACAGGCGACGCAAAGCGGCGTGGTGTCGCATCAGGGGCAATCGTTGCCTGCTTTGCGCGGCAACCGGCTGGCAGACGGTGAGCCTATCACTCTGTATCCGGGGGACGTTCCGGCACGGTTACCGGACCCGTCCTTCTGGCGTGAGCAGGGGTTCCACTTCGAGCCGTTCCGTCCACAAGAGATGCAGATGGACCTGCCGCTACCGCATATTCGTATGGATACGGTGATGGAGTTTTTACTGGGAGATAAATTGCGATGAGTGAACCGCTAAAGCCTCGCATCACCTTTGACGATACGCCGATTGAGCCAGCGGCGGCATCGTTGCGTCCCTCGGTTGCATTTGACGACGGCGACGCCCGCCATTTCGCGCCGACCGTCGCCGTTGACGATACGCAGACCGATGACGGCGAAGGGGCGGAGCAGGTGGTCAGTGATGCGTTGCGCCCACGTCGTAGTCTGTGGCGACGCATGCTGGGGGCTGGTGTGGCGCTGTTCGGGTTGAGCGCGCTGGCGCAGGGCGGACGTGCGCTGTATCAGGCGTGGGTCGGCCAGGACTGGATTGCGCTTGGCGCTGTAGCCGCCGGTATCCTGATTGTGGGCGCGGGTGTCGGGTCGCTGGCGGTGGAGTGGCGTCGATTGTACCGGCTGCGCCAACGGGCGGAAACCCGTGACCGGGCGCGGGCGTTGCTTAACAGTCACGGCACCGGGCAAGCGCGGGCGTTTTGCGAACATCTGGCCCGTCAGGCCGGGCTTGAAGCCGGGCACCCAGCGCTGCAACGCTGGCAGGCGTCGCTGCAGGATACCCACAACGACCGCGAAGTGACGGAGTTATATGCGCGGCTGGTACAACCGGTGCTGGATGCGCAGGCGCGTCGTGAGATTAGCCGTTCCGCCGCCGAATCCGCCCTGATGATTGCCGTCAGCCCGTTGGCGCTGGTGGATATGGCGTTCATTGCCTGGCGCAACCTGCGGCTGGTCAATCGCATCGCCCGGTTGTATGGCATCGAACTGGGGTATTTCAGCCGGATTCGCCTGTTCCGACTGGTGCTGCTCAATGTCGCGTTTGCCGGTGCCAGTGAACTGGTGCGGGAAATCGGCATGGACTGGATGTCGCAGGACCTGGCGGCTCGCCTGTCGGCGCGTGCTGCACAAGGGCTGGGGGCCGGGTTGCTGACCGCACGTCTGGGGATCCGCGCCATGGAGTTATGCCGCCCGTTGCCGTGGCTGGATGATAAGCCCCGACTGGGCGATTTCCGGCGTGAACTGATTGGCCGGATGCGGGTAAAAGCGCCGTCGTCATCGGGGGAATAACCCCCTGTTACCACACACCCATGCCCTTTCACAGGTTGTGCATGATGTAACCAGATATATCGCCATTATGGGTAATAATGGCGATAACTTATCGTTTTTTATCATAAATAGGTGACGCTGCCTGTTACCGTCTGGATAGTCCTTCATATTCTGAAAATAATTCCGTTTATAAGCAGTAATAACTGATAATTATTACCGCTATGGTTTGCCGGAACATGATTATCGATAACTTATCATCAATCAGGGGCAAGCCATGGATTCCAGCTTTACTGAACGCAGTGCGCCGACGGTTTATGCGGTCAATCATCCACTTCCGTTCCATATACTGGCGGCGCGCATTGACGCCTTGCCCCCGTCATGGGGGTTATGGCGCTTCATCATCCTGCTGTCGCTGGGCGGATTCTTTGAACTCTACGACCTATTTCAGACGGCGTATATCAGCACCGGTCTGATGAACGAGAACATCTTTCATGCCGGTCAGGCAGGATTGCTGGGCGTATCGGATCAGGCGACTTTCGCCTGCGTCACCTTCCTTGGCTTATTCGTCGGGGCCAGTGTGCTGGCTCCACAGGCCGACAAACTGGGGCGACGCAGCACATTCATGTTTGCGCTGGCGTGGTACGGCGCGTTCTCGTTGCTGATGGCGTTCCAACATCAGGCACAAGGGGTGATCCTCTGTCGCTTTTTGGTGGGGATTGGGCTGGGGGTGGAATTGGTCACCATCGATACCTATCTGTCTGAATGGATGCCGACCCACCTGCGCAACCGGGCGTTCGCGCTGGCCTTCTTCATGCAGTTCCTCTCGGTACCGGCGGTGGCGCTGATGTCGTGGTGGCTGGTGCCGCACCAGTTCTGGGGGCTGTCTGGCTGGCGTTATGTGGTGATTATCGGTGCGCTGTGTTCACTGGTGGTGTGGTTGTTGCGGCGCAATCTGATGGAGTCGGCGCGCTGGCTGGTGTCACGCGGGCGTTATCGGGAAGCCGAACAGGTGATGACGGCGATGGAACACCGCTGCGGTGTGCAGCCGGGTGAAACGTTGACGCCGCCGCAGTCGGTCATCATCTCCCCATCACGCGGCCGCTTTCGTGATATCTGGTCGCCGCGTTACCGACGCCGAACCCTGATGCTGATGGTGATGAATGTGTTTCAGGCCATCGGTTTTTTCGGTTTCGGTAACTGGCTGCCGACGCTGCTGGCAGGGCAGGGAGCCACCGTCACCCACAGCCTGCTGTACGCCTTTTTTATTACGCTGGCCTATCCGCTCGGGTCACTACTGTGCTGCTGGTACATCGGGAAACTCGAAAATAAATGGCACATTGTGTTGTCGTCACTGATGACGGTGGTATGCGGTACCCTGTTTGCCTTTCAGACCCAACCGCTGTGGTTGATTGTCTGCGGGTTTCTGGTCGCTTACTCCAACGCCTGGCTGACCATCAGCTATCATGCCTACCAGACCGAGGTCTTTCCCACCGCGATTCGCGCTCGCGGCGTCGGCTTTTGCTACTCGTTCAGCCGCCTGTCTACCGCGTTCAGTAGTCTGCTCATCGGGTTGATTTTACAGCACTACGATACCAGTGGCGTGCTGGCGTTTATCATCATCAGTATGTTAACCGTGGTGGTCACCGTCGGGGTATTTGGCCCGCGAACCCGTGGCGTTCGGCTGGAAAATATCTGAGGGAGGGAGATGCCGTTGCCCATCTGTTATGAAAAATACCGCCTAAAAACAACCGGGTTTTGATGTAACCCGCGTTGCCACGGAACATGTTTATCTATACTTGTTATCCGTCATGTTGCCATTGTGCGGCAACCTGACGGATTTAAAGGTAGGTGACGGGTAACCCGGCAGGCAAATCGCTCACACGACGTTCGATGCTGCCGATAACCAGAAGATGGATGTTCTTTTTTTTCCTCTGGCTGGAAGGATACTGATAATGTTTCGTGGCAAAAAACGCCTGTTGGTCAGCGTGCTCGGCGCGTTGGCGCTGGCAGGCTCTGCTCAGGCACAGCAGTGGGTCATGACGCCCACTGAAGGCCTGAATTTCGCTAAGGCCAGCTTCCCCGAATATCTTGAAGGTCTGACGCTCAGTAACGATACCGATGTCGCCGCTGATATTCAGCGTAACCTCAATTGGCTGGATAAGGCGTTCCAAAAGCGCGGATTCACCACCCAGCAATTGGCTAACGGCGCACACCCGATGTTGTATGCGGAGTGGGGTCCGATCCAGCCTAATCGCCCGACAGTGCTGTTTCTGATGCACTTTGACGGCCAATCCGCCAGTGCCTCTGACTGGACGTCGGATCCCTGGAAACCCACGCTGAAAATGAAAGATGCTCGCGGAATCTGGATGCCGCAGCCCAATGATCGGCTGATGCAACCGGGGTTGGATCCGGAGTGGCGTGTCTTTGGACGCTCGGCGTCGGATGGGAAAGGCGTGATTTCGATGTTCCTGACAGCAGTCGACGCGATTAAAAGCGCCCGTATCACGCCGACGGTCAACATCAAGGTGTTACTCGACTCTGAAGAGGAGCGCGGGTCGCCGCACCTGACGGCGGTGGTCAACCAGAATGCCGCCCGGATTAAAAACGACGGCGTAGTGATTTTCAATGGCGGGGTGAACACCAATAACAAACCGGTGATCACCTTCGGTTATCGCGGGTCGATACAGATTGATATGACCGTCTTCGGCCCTGACCCGGCAGCGCACAGCGGTGCATTCGGTAATGTGATTATCAACCCGGTGCAACAGATGGCGACATTGCTGGCCGGGCTTAAAGACGCTGATGGACGGGTGACCTTGCCCGGTTTCTATGACCGGGTCAAATTAACCGACGAGGAGCATAAGCAACTGGCCGCACAGGCCCCGCAGCCGGGCACGATCGAAAGCCGTTATGGGGTAACCCAACTGGAAAAAATGGCACCCAACCCGGTGGAAGCCGTGCAATACCCATCGCTGGATGTGATTGGGTTCAGGGCGGGCGATACTGGCCGTAAGGCGGTGTACGCCATTCCCTCAACCGCGACCGCCAGTATCAATATCCGCACTGTGCCTGAAACATCGCCAGATTACCTGTATGACCTGCTGAAAAAATACGTGATGTCGAAAGGGTTCTACATCGTTCGTTCGGATTCGCCCTCGTTGCAGGAACGTAATCATAATGCCCGGCTTATCTCCATGAGCATGATGACCTCGTCGGGCAGCTCCTTTGCGGTGCGCACCCAGATGGCATCGCCACTGGCGAAATGGGCGATGGACGGCGTGAAGGCACCGATAAAAGGCGACCCGGAGAAAAACCGTATGCTGGGGGTGTCGCCGCCGATTAACGGCGCACTGGCCGCGCTGAAAAACGCGTTTGCGGTGGTCTCACTGGTGAATGCGGATAACAGTTCGTATGGCGCTGATGAGAATATACGCATCGGCAACTATATCGATGGCATCCGGGTTATGGTTTCCATGCTGACAACACCGTTTCCTGAAGAGGAAAAGGCGAAGTAAATCTGAAATTCACTTGCCGGGGTGTCAACTTTTGCTGACACCCCACTTCATCCGGTGGCGGTGAAAGGGTATGATGCAGTTCTCGTCCCTGCCGCACCTGATAGAAGAAGGTTTTATTGATGCGTCTGGAAGTATTTTGTGAAGACCGCATTGGTCTGACTCGTGAATTGCTGGATCTGCTGGTATTGCGGCATATCGACCTGCGCGGTATCGAAATTGATCCTGCGGGTCGTATCTACCTCAATTTCACCACCCTCGGTTTTGACACCTTTCGGGAACTGATGACGGAAATTCGCCGCATCGCGGGGGTCAGTGATGTGCGTACCGTGGCGTTTATGCCATCCGAACGGGAACATCGGGCGCTGAATGCCTTGCTGGAGTCGATGCCTGAGCCGGTTTTATCGTGTGACCTGAAAGGAAAAGTGGAGCTTATCAACGCGGCAGCCCTAAGCCTGTTTGAGCTGACGCAGGAAAAAGCCCGCACGCTGACCATCAACCAGTTGCTCAATGATTCCCCTATCACCCGCTGGCAAGAGCAAGGCGGCCAGCCGGAAACCACCCGTGTGGTGCTACGCGGCCAGGATTTCCTACAGGAAGTCACCCCGGTTCACCTGGAAGACGATAAAGGGAAACCGACCGTCGTCGGCGCACTGGTGATGCTGAAATCTGCTGCACGTATGGGTCGTCAGTTACAGGATACCCCCGTTAACGACGAGCGCGAGTTCGACCATATCGTGGCCGTGAGTCCACGCATGCGGCAGGTGGTGGAACAGGCACGTAAGCTGGCGATGCTGGATGCGCCGTTGTTACTGGTGGGCGAAACCGGCACCGGCAAAGATATGCTGGCCCGTGCCTGCCATCTGCGCAGTAGCCGCGGTAAGAAACCGTTTTTGGCACTCAACTGCGCCGCCTTGCCAGACGACGTGATGGAAAGCGAGCTTTACGGCCATGCGCCGGGCGCGTACCCCAACGCGCTGGAAGGCAAGAAAGGCTTCTTTGAGCAGGCGAACGGCGGTTCGGTACTGCTGGATGAAGTGGGTGAAATGTCACCGCAGATGCAGACTAAACTGCTGCGTTTTCTCAACGACGGGACGTTTCGCCGGGTAGGGGAAGAGCATGAAGTGCATGTGGATGTGCGGGTTATCTGCGCGACACAGAAAAACCTGCTCGACCTGGTGCAGCGCGGCCTGTTCCGTGAAGACCTCTACTACCGTCTGAATGTGCTGACGTTGCAACTGCCGCCGCTGCGGGAGTGCCCGGCGGATGTCATGCCGTTGGTCGAGCTGTTCGTCGCCCGCTTTGCTGATGAGCAAGGCATGACGCGTCCGCCTATCGCTCAGGAAGTGCGCAACCTGCTGCCGCAGTATGGCTGGCCGGGCAACGTGCGGCAGTTGAAAAACACCATCTATCGCGCACTGGCGCAAATGGACGGTGGCGAACTGCGCCTGCACGATATCGATTTACCGGCCTTTCAGCCGGAAATTGCCCACAATGACGATTTACTGGAAGGCTCGCTCGATGATATCAGCAAGCGGTTTGAACGCTCGGTATTAACCCGCCTTTACCAGACCTACCCGAGTACCCGTAAGCTGGCCAAACGGCTTGGCGTCTCTCACACCGCTATCGCCAACAAATTGCGGGAATATGGGCTGAGTAGCCGTAAAGGTGGGGATGAGGACGAGTAAGTCTGAATGAGTAATCCTGAATAAAGCAATAAAAAAGCGGGTGGTGTGCCATCCGCTTTTTTTGAGTGGTAGGGAATTCATCGACCATGAAAGTATGCAGAAATAATCCGGCCACTATAAAATGACGACTAAAATCAGATTGTGATAATCCAGAAAGCTCAGCAGATAATTAAATTTATTAAAGAAATTTTTCAAAATGTCGATATTAATCTGCACCCAAGATGGTTTTTTGATGCGATGAAAAATGAGATTAAGAATGCAGATTAGATATGGTTTTATTTTGATTTTCACATTGTGCATTTCAGGGTGTAATACTCTGGTTAAGCCTAATAAATTATATTCTTCACAGATCTATAATCGAGATTATAATGAAGATAAGCATAAGTTTCAGGGGTTTGGTACCAACTATGGAGCGATATTTGCTGTCGGATATGATAAAAGTGTTGGATTTGTAAAAGAAAATGGGCAGGAATGGCATTGGATTGGTAAGACAGGATGGATTACTAAAGAAAATTATAATGAGAAAATGCAACCTTTTATTAAATTCTTAGCGTGGTCTAAATTACCAAAATCCGAACAGGAGCCTATGAGGATAAAATATAACGGAGAAGCCATTCTTAAAGAATCCGCTATTGAATTCAGATATTTCAAAGATGGCTCACCTGCATTTGTTGATCTGGCGTATGCTAATACCTGGAGTTTAGATAACGCTCTCCTTGATCGCTTATCTAACTACTACCCTGCTCAAAGTATTAACCAAATGGTGATGATGATTAATGCTGAGCTAGCAATCCCCTGAGGCAGAGAACACATTTTTCTGTTTCATCGTAGTGTCTTCAGGTCTAAGGAGTGCGTGGCATCGCCTCGTCGAACTCACCGCACAAGGCGGATTGTCAGGGCTCGGAGTGATGTGCAGGCATCTCGTTGCGGAACAGTTCAGCAACCCAGTCAGTGAATGCGCGTAGTGCTGGCGAAACGAAACGGTGATGTGGATAAAGCAACGTCACCGGCACGCCAGCTGGTCGCCAATCCTCCAGCACTTCAATCAGCCTGTTGTCCTGCAGATAGCGGGATACCACGCTTTTCGCTAGCTGTGCCAGCCCATGTCCGTCAAGGCACATCTGTATATAAAGGCCGGTTTCATTCACTGCCACCACGCCGTTAACCTGAACAGTTTTGCTTTCATGACCGCGAACAAAGCGCATTTCATTCGCGCGCCTGGCGTTTCCCGAGAAGTAATGAATAGCCTGATGGTGGGACAGATCATCAGGGGTGAGTGGCGTTCCCTTTGCGTGCAGATACGCCGGTGATGCACAGGTTACCCAGGTTAACTTCCCAAGCGGA
Source organism: Dickeya zeae NCPPB 2538 (assembly GCF_000406165.1). Lineage (NCBI taxonomy): Bacteria > Pseudomonadati > Pseudomonadota > Gammaproteobacteria > Enterobacterales > Pectobacteriaceae > Dickeya > Dickeya zeae. Next base: position 1,767,897 of record NZ_CM001977.1, read on the forward strand.
CGGGCTATCAGTGTTGAATCACTCAGATCGCCGGTGCGTATCACACAATCCACACCCTCCTGAATGAGGTCTACCTGACGATCGCTGACGCCTATCATCAGATAGATATCCGGGTAACGTCGGCGAAAATCTTCCAGATTTGGCGTAATCACCTCGTGAGCAATCCCTGCGGGCATATCCACCCGCAGACGCCCTTGCGGCCGTTGTATGGCGTCCGTCAGGCTGGACTCTGTATGCGCAATTAGCGCAAGTATTTCACGGCAACTCGCCAGATACTGCGCACCTTCTGGCGTCAGGTTGACCCGCCGCGTTGTTCTGTTCAGCAACCGCACCTGTAGGTGTTTCTCGAGGTTTTTAATCGTGCTTGTCACCGTTGAGGCCGGCAAAGACAGTGTTTGTGCGGCGTGGATGAAACTTCCGGCTTCCGCAACGCGTATAAAAATCTGCATGGCCTGGATGCGATCCATTTTCTATCGACCTCACTGTAATGACATTCCCGTTCATCAAGATTATTCGTTATTCATGAATAATAAAAACAGTTTGGCTGGCTTTTTCGCTCTAATGACTTTCCGTACCTTTACGCCACTCCTTATGTGAAGGTGAAATATCAATGACGGATTACAACAGGAATATCGTACATCACACGACAGAACCTCTCGCCCGGACGCTGATCCGCGGTGCCACTATCCTGAGCATGGATAGCGAGAGGGGGAATAAGGTGCGCGGAGATATTCTCATCGAGGGCTCCACCATCAAGGCTGTAGGTGAAAACCTGGATGGCCGCGATGCGGCCATTATTGATGCAACCAACATGATTGCGATGCCGGGCATGGTCGATACCCATCGCCACTCCTGGGAAGGTCAACTGCGCCGAATCAATCCCAATGCCGCCACGCTTGAGGATTATTGCAATGCCACGCACTTTTCCTTTGCCAAATACTATCGCCCCGCTGACATGTACATCGGCAACCTGATTACCGCTCTGGGTTGCATCGATGCTGGTATCACCACGGTGATTGATAACTCGCACAACAGCCGCTCCGGTGCACACGCTGATGCCGCTGTTGAAGCGTTGCTTGATGCTGGCATTCGTGCTGTTCATGCGTCGGGGGCACCCGTTAGCGGAGAGTGGGACCGAGCGCACTGGCCCGGTAACTGGCAACGCCTGCAGGAAAAATATTTCAGGAATAACCCTGACAGCCTGGTTTCTCTTGCGGTGATGGCCCAGTTGGAGCCAGAAATGTGGGCCGAAGCTCGCAGGTTGGGCCTGCCGATTATTACTGAATTCTTCGGTGGTGAGATGGCGGCGGAGCTGGAAGGACTACACCAAAAGGGGTTGCTCGGCCCGGATAATATCTTTAACCACTGCACCTCACTGCCAGACGCCGGGTGGGAAATCCTGCGCGAGGCGGGCGTGCGGGTAAACGTATGCCCACGGTCAGATGCCCACTACGGCATTGAAGACGGTATGTTTGCCATGCAGTCAGCCCTGCGCCACGGTATCAACCCCGGTCTCAGCGTCGATAACGAGACCTCTTACAGTGGCGATATGTTTATGGAGATGCGCGTGGCGTTTTATCTCCAGCGTGTTATGGGCATGCACCAGCACCAGCACTGTGGTGCCGCGCATACGCCGGTTACGCTTCAGGCTCATACCCTGCTAAAAGCCGCCACGCTTGACGGTGCCGCCTGTGCAGGGTTGCAGGAAAAAATCGGCAGCCTGACCCCCGGAAAACAGGCGGACCTGATACTGATCCGAACCGATGACCTCAACCTTTATCCATCCAGCAATGCGCTGGGTACCGTCGTTCATGCGGCGGAGCGCAGCAATATCGATACGGTGATGATCGGCGGACGTATCGTCAAGCAGGGCGGCAAGGTGCTGGGTGTTGATAGCGAACAGCTTCGAGCGGCGATTGATGAATCCCGTCAACACCTGTTTGCGGCGGCCGGTTATCAGCCTGATATGTTTGCTGAAACATTCCTGGCGCTGCAGCGGGCACACTGACAGGGATGAAACGCATGAGCGCGGTTTATTACTTGATTGCTTTTGCCGCAGGCCTGGGGATTACGCTACAGACGACCCTCAACAGCCAGCTTGCCAGAGGGCTGGGGGGTGACCCGGTTACCGCCGCGCTGTTTTCCTTCGCTGCCGGGGCGTTCAGCCTCGGGGTTTACTCGCTGCTGCGAGGGGGATTCTTCACCTCGCTTGCCGTCATCCCGTCGCAACCGTTATGGAGTCTGACTGGTGGCCTGATTGGCGCTTGCGCGCTGTTCAGCTATGTCGTGCTCACCCCGAAAATTGGTTTTTCAGCCCTGCTCGGGCTTGCCATTGCCGGGCAATTACTTTCATCACAGGTGATTGACCACTTTGGCCTGCTGGGTGCCATTCGAAGGCCAGTGTCGGTCAGCAAACTGGGTGGATTACTGATCATGCTGAGCGGGCTTGCTATCTCGTTGTTCGGCGATCGGTTGGTATCGCTCTTTCTGAACTGACAGGGCGAAGCCACTCGCCGAGGTTTTAGAACGTAACGCATAAAAGGTGGGGAAATACCGCCAGATTGAGGGAGATGATGATGTTTACTGCTGCGACGCATGTCAGAAATGAACTGGGAGAGTGCCCGGTGTGGTGCGAAAAGACGAGCAGCCTGTACTGGACAGATATTGAGGGTAGCGAGCTGCTCTCCATCCGGGAAAATAGCAGTGTAATCAGTCGCTGGCCCTTACCGGAACGGCTCGGCTCGTTTGCACTGACGGATAACACAGACATATTGCTAATGGGGCTTGCATCCCGCCTGGGCTATTACAACCTGCGAAGCCACCTCTTTACCGAGCTTGCTGCGTCACCCGGCGCACCGGGAACGCGTATTAACGATGGCCGCTGCGATCGTGCCGGAAACTTTGTCTTTGGCACGATGCACGAAGGCAGTCCTGTGCAGCCCATCGGTAAATTTCACCGGCTGAACGCCAGCACGCTGGAAACGGAGACGCTGGACTTGCCCGCTGTCGCCATTCCTAACAGCATTTGCTTCAGCCCCGATGGCCGAACCATGTATTACAGCGATTCCTTACAAGGGCGGATTTTCTGCTGTGATTACCCTTCGCTCAGCAATCAGCGACTTTTTGCCGAGATTGACGCAGACGGTGCGCCGGATGGCTCCTGCATTGATGCGCAGGGCTATCTATGGAACGCCGAGTGGGGCGGTAGCCGGGTTGTGCGTTACAGTCCCGCAGGAGAACCAGACCGCATTTTGCCCTCTCCAGGCATCCAGATGACCTGTCCGGTACTGGGGGGGAGAGCACTCGACACGCTCTATTGTACCAGTGCACGCGTAGGCCTTTCTGCGCCAACCGAATATGACGGCGCGTTATTTCAGGCCAAGTCACCCGTATTTCCCGGATTGCCAGAAAGCCGGTTTGCGTCAGTGTCTGACGACGCACACTCCATCGACTTATCAGAAAATCAGTGCGTTAATTCATAAAGAAGGTAAAGAATCCAACATGAAAATGAGAAGGTTAGGCTCGCAAGGTCTGGTTGTTTCAGAGATGGGGCTGGGCTGTATGGGGATGAGTCATGGTTATGGACAAATCGCCGCGCGCGAGGACATGACGACGTTAATACATAAAGCTATCGAATTAGGCTGCAATCTTTTTGATACAGCACCTATTTATGGATTTGAAAATGAAGCGTTATTAGGTGAGGCGCTGAAGGATAATAAAGAGGCTGTCATCATCGCGACGAAATTTGGGGTGACGGGGCTGGAGAATATTCAGGGTCAGCTCACGCCAATCGTCGATAGCCGTCCGGAATCGATTAGAAAACAAGTAGACGGCTCTTTAAAACGGTTGCAGGTAGATTGTATCGATTTGCTCTACCAACATCGTATTGATCCGAATGTAGAGCCAGAAGTGGTGGCTGGCGTCATGGAGGAATTAATCACCGAAGGGAAAATTAACTATTGGGGGTTATCAAACTCACCCGTCGAATATATCCGACGCGCTCATGCTGTCTGTCCTGTTACGGCCATCGAAGACCAATATTCAATGATGTGGCGTAAGCCCGAGAATGTGTTGTTTCAGGTTTGCGAAGAACTGGATATTGGATTTATGGCATACAGCCCTTTAGGTAACGGATTTCTCAGTGGAAAAATCACCAAAGAGACAACCTATCAGGACGGTGATTTTAGAGGCCTGATGGGGCGATTTAAACCCGACGTGATTGCGCGTAATCAGGCCTTATTAGATTTAATTGCGAAAATGGCGGAGCGGAAAAATGTCACTTCTGCACAGGTGGTTCTCGCCTGGCAACTGGCGCAAAAGCCTTACCTTGTTCCTCTTCCCGGCACCACAAAACTGCATCGATTAGAAGAAAATTTCAAAGCCGTCGATGTTCAGTTGAACCAGTCTGAGTTAGCGGAAATTAATGAAACATTATCCCAAATCGACATCGATGAAACATTTTTTTAAATAGCAAGGAATACGAAATGAAAACAGCAGTTGCACAGGTCGCACGTTATCGTTCTCTACTGGCTTAATTCTGCACTTTACACAGCTGCCTTATTGTTTAATAAGGCAGCTAATATGCCCCCGCAACCTGACGTACTATGGCGGTAATTAAATACGTCTATGATGGCCTTCGATGCTCATTGTGGCTCTGCGTCAGTAGCACCTCAACGCTGCCATTGGTTTCAACACCGACAAACATCAATGAGCCAGCACATCCCCGGGGATGAGCGAGTAGAGTGCGGCGGTGACCGGCTGGTCATGGATAATAATCCGGTTGCGCAGCAACCCTTCGAAATGAGCGCCGATTTTCTTTGCGACCTGACGGCTGGCGTGGTTTTCTTCGGCGGCGATGATTTCCAGCCGTGTCAGCCCCAGCGTGCCGAAACCAAATGGCACCACTTCTCGTAGCGCTTCAGGAACGACTCCCTGGCCCTGTGCAGACTGGCGAACCCAATAACCAATATTGCCGAGTCGGTAGGCTTTGCTGATATTGTTGATAGCGATGGAACCCAACAGATCGCCAGTAGTACGGTCGGTGATCACCAGATCAAAGGCGGTGCCTTCACGACGTAGTTGTTCGCAGAAGGTTATCCAGCTTTGTGCCATTGGCAGATCGTAATCGGGCACGCACCACGGTAGCCAGCGTCCTACGGATTCTATCGATTCACGGATGGCGTCAAATAGCGCGACGGCGTCAGAGGGCATGAACGGGCGCAGACTCAAACGCTCGGTTAGCAGTGGGAACATATCACCTCCAGAAAATCAGCCTGGCGGATACAGGATGATACAAATGATAATGCAACAGTTTTTGGCCCCACGCTATGGTCATTAACGCTCACCTGAATAATGCGGGAGAATACATTGTGCGTATCAAACACTGGCGAAGGATAACGGTTGGCGTGCTGTCGCTGGGGGGCGTGCTGGTGATAGCGCTGGCTGCCACCGTATGGTGGTTACTGCGCCAGAGCCTGCCCCCGATAGACGGCGAGTTACGTGTCCCTGGGTTACACACCGCTGTGACGATCGACCGGGACGATGCCGGTGTGCCGGTCATCCGGGCTAACGATCGTCAGTCTGCCGCCTTTGCGCTGGGGTTTGTCCATGCGCAAGACCGCTTCTTCCAGATGGACTTGCTAAGACGCAATGCCGCAGGAGAACTGGCGGCGCTGGTTGGGGCGGCGGCGTTACCGTTGGACCGGCAGCATCGCTTGTTCTTGTTGCGCCAGCAAGTGGCCCGAAACTGGCAGGCATTGCCCGCTGAGCAGCAGCAGATCTTGCGAAGTTATGCCGATGGCGTTAATGCCGGGCTGAATAGCCTGAAAACGCGTCCGTTTGAATATGGGTTGCTACGCGTTAAGCCACAAGTCTGGTTGCCGGAAGACACCTTGCTGGTGATCGCCTCCATGTATTTTGATTTGCAGGATAACCAGTTTGGCCGGGAGTACGCCCGTGGCTGGATTGCCAGCCAGAGTACGCCGGAACAGGCCGACTTTTTGTTGCCGGATGCCAGCGTATGGGATGCGCCGTTGGCAGGCCAACTGCCGCCTTTTTCGGAAGAACCGGCTACGCCGCCATCGTGGTGGGGGCAGTCTGGTGGCAAGACTGGTGCGTCAGTTGGCGGCCAGGAACAAGCCAAAGGCAGTAATGGCTGGCTGGTGAGCACCGCCGGGAAGGCGATACTGGCTAACGACATGCATCTTGGCTTGAGCCTGCCGACGACATGGTATCGCGCACAGCTTATATACCCGACGGAGGCGGGCACACTGCGCCTGACCGGGCTTTCTCTGCCCGGTGCGCCTGCCATCGTCAGTGGCAGTAATGGGGTGATTGCCTGGGGTTTTACCAACAGTTATGTCGATACTTTTGACTGGGTGAAACTGGACCCTCAGGCAGGTCATCAACGCGCGGTGCAGGAAACGCTGACGGTCAGCCACGGCGAGCCGCAAACGATGACCGTGCAAACCAGCGACTGGGGGCCGGTGGTCGACACCGGGCAAGGACGCATGGCGATGCACTGGGTACTCCAGTTGCCGGGCGCGCTGGATCTGTCGCTGATGTCGCTGGCGGAAACACACTCTGTGCCAGACGCGCTGGCTGCCGGGCAGCGCGCCGGTCTGCCGGTACAAAACCTGTTGGTGGCGGATAACCGAGGCCATATCGGCTGGACGCTGGCTGGCGTACTGCCGGACCGACTGGTAGCCGGCAGACAGAACAGTTTTCCTCTGGCGGATCTGGCGCAGGCGCGCTGGCGCGAGCGTGGGTTACCCGCCGAATCCTATCCTGAAGTCATCGACCCGCCGCAAGGCGTCATCGTTGCTGCCAACAACCGTATGCTGTTTGATGATCAGGGGGAGCGGCTCGGGGATGGCGGGGCGGACCCCGGTGTTCGCGCATCGGCGATTCATCAGGCGTTGGGGGAGGTCAGCCAGCCAGATATCGCCGCGATGCACCGGATCCAACTCGATAACCGCGCACTGCTGGCGGCCAGTTGGCGTGACCGGTTGATGGAGTGCATGAATGCCTCTGCGCCTGACTCGATGGCCGATTACACCGCGGTCAAAACGCTATTACAACAATGGAATGGGCAGGCAGCGGCCGATTCGGTGGCGTACCTGTTGCTGAATCGCTGGCGTGAGGCGCTTTACCAACAGCTGTTCGGCACATTCGATCAACAACTGTCGCAAGCGTGGCCGAAGGCCAGTTACCGGGCGGCTAACCCGCGTTGGGATATGACGGTACAACAGCTGATGCGTGATGAGGCCATGTTGTGGGTACCGAAACCGGCGAAAAACTGGTGCCAGTTCTCGTTACAGCAACTGGAAACAGTATGGCGGGATAACGGCGAGGGCCACCGTCGCTGGGGGGATGAGAATCAGAGCCACATCGCTCACCCGCTGGCCTCGTCACTGCCGTTGCTGGGCCGTTTGCTGCAAGCGCCGGTATATCCGCTGTCCGGAGACAACAACGTACCGCATGTCAACCGCCCGGCCTTCGGCGCGTCAGAGCGGCTGGTGATATCGCCGGGTGATGACGCTGGTGCGACGCTGAGCCTGCCAGGGGGGCAGAGTGGTAATCCGCTCAGTCGCTGGTGGCTCGATGGGTATCACCGCTGGATAAGCGACGCACAGACGCCGTTATTACCGGGTACCGGCACCCGACAATTGCGACTGAAACCGGCTGCCAGCGCTCAGCCTTAATGCGAGCGAGTGAACCGGTAGGCGTTTATGGGGAGTGCGGTGCATCGCCAGGTGGCGGCAGTTGCGCCAGCTGTGCCAGTTGCGCGCTATCCTGCTCGCTGGCAGGCATGTAGACCAGCAGCCGGTCACCGCTGCGCGAAGCGCTCCACCAGTTGATCTGTCGCAGGGTGAAAACACCCAACGTGGGATGGCGAAATCGTTTGATTTTGTCATCCACGCCTTGCACCTCGTAACGCTGATACCACAACTGGCGAAATTCGTCCGACGCGTTCAGATAGCGCTGTAGCTGTGCTTCCCACAGCGGTTCCCCGGCATGCTCGGTCATCTGGGCGCGAAACATCGCCACCAGATTAGGCAGCAAATCCTGCTGATCGACCATTCTCTCCCGCCAGTTCGGGTGCGTCAGCGCCAGCCAGATGCAGTTACGATCTTCCGGTGCCAGCTGATGCAGGTCGATATCCAGCAATTGGCTCCAGGCGCGGTTAAATCCCAGAATGTTGGACCGCGCATTGACGATCACCGCCGGAAGCGGGTTGAGTTGATCGAGAATGCGTTGGCTGTCGGTGCTGATTTTCTCGCAACTGGCCTGAGCCGAGGGGGAAAACGGCAACCCGGCCAGCATAAACAGATGCCGGGTTTCGGTTTCATTGCATTGCAGGGCATTGGCTATTGCCGTGAGCGTTTTAGCCGACGCGCGAATCTCGCGACCTTGCTCCAGCCAGGTGTACCAGGTGATACCCACATCAGCCAGCAGCGCCACATCTTCGCGGCGCAGCCCCGGCGTGCGCCGCTTGCGGGGAATGGAAAGCCCCAGGCGCAGCGGGTCAAGGCTTTCACGTCGTGCGCGTAAAAACGCCCCCAGTCGTTTACGGTTATCCGGCTGTAGTGTCGTAACCCGGGAGTCAGCAGCAGGAACGGGTGTCGGCATAACCATGGCAATCTCCAGATGGGGGTGTCGTGATAGACAGGTAGTTTTTATACCAGGATAAACAGGAACTGGTACCCGTTTAAATTATCGATAATGCTAACTACCTCACAGAATTAACACAACGGGTACTGCGATGAAACAGATTTCACTTTCACAGGGGCTTACCGGTATTGGTCTGATGATATTGCTGACCGGCCAACTGTTGCCGATGATCGATTTTTCGATCGTCAACGTCGCACTGGAAGCGATCGCCCATTCACTGTCTGCCAGCCCGGCTGAGCTGGAGCTGGTGGTGTCGGTTTACGGTGTGGCGTTTGCCGTCTCTCTGGCTATGGGTGGGCGGTTGGGGGACAACCTGGGCCGACGCCGGGTGTTTCTGACGGGCGTTGCCGTGTTTGGCGTTGCGTCGCTGTTGTGTGGCATTGCTCAGTCGGTATGGGTGCTGCTGGCGGCCCGTGCCTTGCAAGGTGTTGGGGCGGCACTGGTGGTGCCACAGATTCTGGCGACGATTCATGTCTGCCTGCGAGGGCGCGAGCATGCCCGGGCGTTGGGGCTTTACAGCGCGATTGGTGGGCTGGCGTTTGTGGTCGGGCAGGTGTTAGGCGGTTTTTTGATTCAGTTAGATATCGCCGGTTATGGCTGGCGGAGCGTGTTTCTGGTCAATCTGCCGGTTTGCCTGTTGGTGTTGTTGGTGGCACCGTCACGCCTGCCGGATACTCGTGGTGAAAAACCGGTAGCGCTGGATTTACCCGGTACCGTTCTGTTGTCATTGGGGTTAGCCAGCCTGCTGTTTCCGTTGGCATTGGGGCCCATCTGGCATTGGCCGTGGGAGTGCGTTGCGGTGTTGCTGAGCAGTCTGGTGTGGTTTGCGTGGCTGTGGCGGGTAGAAAACCGCCAGCCTGCGCCGTTGCTGCCACCGGCGTTATTCCGGTTACCGGGGATCCGGTTTGGCTTGTTGCTGGCGTTACTGTTCTTTTCCAGCTGGAGCGGGTTTATGTTCGCGGTGGCGTATACCCTGCAATCCGGCGCGGGTTTTACTCCGTTGCAATCGGGTAACAGTTTTATTGGTCTGGGATTGTCCTATTTTGTCTCATCGCTGTTTAGCGGCCGCCTGCTGACCCGTCTGGGTAATAGAAATGTGCTGTTGATCGGGTGTGCTATCCAGATGAGCGGCCTGGCGTTGTTGATGGCGTCGCTCGCCTGGCGCTGGCCGGTATCGGTGCTGCAATTACTGCCCGCAACCATGATGATTGGATTTGGTCAGGCGTTTATCGTCAGTAGCTTTTATCGCATTGGCATGTCTGATGTGCCGACGCAGCAGGCAGGAGCGGGCAGTGCGCTGCTTTCTACCATGCAACAGGCGTCACTGGGGCTGGGGCCTATCGTACTGGGTACCGTACTGGTGCATGTGTTGCATGCCAGCGGCGGGCATTTTGCCAGCGCACTGACAGCGGCATTGATGGCGGAATGGGTGGTGATGCTGGTGTTGGTATTGTGCGCGCTGCGTAACCGGCCATCACGCCCTGAGTCACAGACGGTGGTCTGCGGGGAATAAGCCCTGTCGGGTGATGCGCTGTTGGGTAAGGTGAAAACAGTAAAAAAAATGCCAGTCAACAGACTGGCATTGTTATACGGATTATCGCCGGGGTTTATTTCAGTACGGCAATGGCTGCATCGTAGTCTGGCTCGTTGGTAATTTCGTTTACCAGCTCGCTGTGCAGGACATTGTCGTTTTCATCCAGCACGACAACGGCACGGGCGGTCAGCCCTTTCAGCGCGCCTTCGGCAATCGCCACACCGTAGTTTTCTTTGAATTCCGCACCGCGCAGTGTAGACAGAACCACCACGTTGTTCAGGCCTTCTGCGCCGCAGAAGCGAGACTGTGCGAACGGCAAATCAGCAGAAACGCACAGGACAACGGTATTATCCAGGCTGGAAGCCAGCTGGTTAAATTTGCGCACAGACGCGGCGCACACGCCGGTATCGATGCTTGGGAAAATGTTCAGGACTTTGCGCTTGCCGGCGTAGTGGCTCAGTGCCACATCAGAGAGGTCTTTGGCAACCAGTGAAAATGCCGGTGCCTTGCTGCCCGCAGCCGGGAAAGATCCTGCTACCGGCACCGGGTTACCCTGGAAATGTACATTTGTTGACATGCTTACGTCCTTCTATCACAGGTGATTAACATGTCGATTAGTGTAGGGCAACATTATCAACATTGGTATAAAAAGTTATGGCTCAGTAACTGAGTCAGTGCCGACAGATAGCTCTGGGTAGCGCTGTCTGCGGCGATCACCGGTAACTCTGCCGTAATGCACAGCAACTGGCGTTCAGCACACCAACTGCCAAATGAGCCGGGTGTTGGATACCCGACATCGTCGACCAGCGGGAGCGAAAAGGTTTCCGACAGCCAGGCACCCAATGCAGAGTGTTGGGGGTCATCAATGCAGGCCAGCGGTTCATGAAACGACACCACCCACGGTGGCGATAAGTGTTCGATAAGACGGCACAGCGCCTGCGTTTCCGGCTCAGAGCCGGGGTGGCTGCCGGTCGATATCTGCACATCGCGCACCGGAGTATCGCTGCTCCAGCGGTAGACGGTGCCATCCGGCTGCCAGTTGGCGGTGGGGAAATTGCGATTGAGGTCAACACCGTTGGCATTGGCGCGCAAACCCAACTGGCACCCATCCGGATTGACTGCCAGCACCACATGGTGCGCCAGACTGCCGGCTGCCAGAGTGCGCAGGGCACACGAGAGTGCGACCACCGAGGCGGTTTCATCACCGTGCGTCCCCGCGAGGATCAATCCGCTGTGTTTTCCTGCGTTTTCCGCCGGGAACCACAGTAGCGGTGCACCCAGCCGGGAACGACCGTACTCCTGACCCGGTGAGGTAAATCCCCCGCGCTCGGCACGAGGGCGCGGCACAAATCCGATATCTGTCATGGTGTTATCCTGACGGTTGCTGCGTTGTATCGTCTGATAATAACAAAAAATTCGGGCTGGTCGCGTCGGTGAATCTGAATTGCGGGGCGCTTTGCAAACCGCCTTCGCTCTACTGGCTGGAAGGGCGGGTTTACGACTATGATAACTTCCAGCCTGATAACGATTTTTTCAGTAGGCACATGCCCAACATAATTCGAGCCATGCGCTGCTACGGGGTGGCAGGACACGGCTCTTTGGTTAAAGGACACAACATGCAATTTCGTGACTCTGCAATTTCCGTGAGCGTGCTTTGCGCCATATTGATGACCACCCTGACAGGGGCGGCGAATGCAGCACAGGTTCCCCCCGGTACGGTACTGGCGGACCAGCAGCAGATTGTGCGTCATATCAAGGATGAACCCGCTTCGCTGGACCCGATTAAAGCGGTGGGGCTGCCGGAAATCCAGGTGATTCGCGATTTGTTTGAAGGGCTGGTGAATCAGGACGCGCATGGCAACCCGATTCCTGGGGTGGCTCAGCGCTGGCAGACTAACGATAACCGCACCTTTATTTTTACCTTGCGGCCAGATGCACGCTGGTCGAATGGCGACCCGGTGACCGCCAGAGACTTTGTTTACAGCTGGCGGCGGCTGGTGACCCCGCAGAATAACTCGCCGTTTAGCTGGTTTGCCCGAATGGCGGGCATCGTCAATGCAGATGAGATTCTGGCTGGTAAGTTGCCTGCGGAGAAGCTCGGAGCCGTCGCGGTTGATGACCACACGCTGAAGGTGCAACTGAGCAAACCGGTGCCATATTTCATCAGCCTGATGGCTAATTTCAGCCTTTATCCGGTGCATCAGGCCACGGTGGAGAAATACGGTAACGAGTGGACTAAACCGGGCAATCTGGTGGGTAACGGCGCGTTTGTGCTTAAAGAGCGGGTAGTGAATGAAAAACTGGTGCTGACCCCTAACGATCACTATTGGGATCACGCGAATACCCGCCTGACGCAAGTGACGTTTGTGCCTATCAATCAGGAATCTAACGCCACCAAGCGTTATCTGGCAGGCGATATCGATATCACCGAATCCTTCCCGAAAAATCAGTATCAAAAGCTATTGAAAGATCTGCCGGGACAGGTGTTTACGCCAGAGCAACTGGGTACTTACTATTATGCGTTTAACACCCAGCGGGCACCGACCAACGATGTGCGAGTGCGTAAAGCGCTCTCTTATGCCATCGATCGCAAGATTATTGCTGAGAAGGTGTTAGGGACGGGAGAAAAACCAGCCTATCGCTTTACGCCCGATGTCACCGCGGGTTTCACGCCGCAACCGGGGCAACTACAACAGTATTCGCAGGCTGAACTGGACATGCAGGCTAAAGCGCTGATGGCCGCAGCAGGCTATGGCCCGTCCAGACCCTTGAAACTGACGTTGTTGTACAACATGCAGGAAGTTCACCAGAAAATCGCCATTGCAATCGCGTCAATGTGGAAGACGAAGCTCGGTGTGGACGTCAAACTGGTGAATCAGGAATGGAAGACCTACATTGACAGCCGTAACACGGGCAACTTTGATGTGATACGTGCGTCCTGGATTGGTGATTACAATGAGCCTTCCACCTTTCTGTCATTGCTGACGTCGAGCCACAGCGGCAATATTGCGCGCTTTAATAATGCCGATTATGACCGACTGATGGCGGATACCGCTGGACAGACAGACCGGAAGATCCTCAACGAGGATTATAACCGCGCCGAACAGATTCTGGCGGAACAGGCACCGATCGCGCCTATCTACCAGTACACTAATGGCCGACTGATCAAGCCCTGGGTGAAAGGCTATCCTATCGCTAACCCGGAGGATGTGGCCTACAGTCACACGCTGTACATTCTAAAGCACTGATAAACGAGGCAACCGGGTTTTATCGAAAGGGGTATCCGGGTATCGCTGGTGCGCTGCTTTCCGATTGCAGCTCGGGATACAAGCAGTAAGATGTGCGTGGTGTGCAAAGCAGGAGTGAAGTCAGGAGAGGATGTGTGGACGTGATGGACAGTAACGCTATCCAGCATATGGGGGCGGTTTTTACCTACAAACTGGATGGGCAGGGCGGCATTCTGCCGTTGGCAGATCTCGGGTTGAGAGGGGACGAAGGGCTACCCATTTGGCTGCATCTCGACTCAACACAGTCGGCCAGCGTGCGTTGGTTGCACGAAACCACCCTGTTACCGGATAGCGTACGCAATGCGCTGGCGGGCGAAAGTGCCCGGCCCCGCGTGGTCCGGCTGGGCGAGGGCACTCTGGTAACCCTGCGCAGCATCAACTACAACCCCAATGAGCGGCCGGATGAACTGGTCGCTATTCGGGTGTTTATTTCTGAGCGGCTGATTGTCTCCACCCGACGCCGCAAGGTCGCGGCGATCGACGAGGTCATGAGCGATCTGAAAGAGGGCAACGGGCCTGCCAACAGCGGTGACTGGATAGTGTCCATCGCTGAGGCATTAACCGACCACACCAGTGAGTTCATTGACGAGCTGCATGAGAGAATCATCGATTTGGAAGATGCGTTACTGGAACAGCGCATTCCACCGCGCGGAGAGCTGGCGTTAATCCGTAAACAACTGATTGTGCTGCGTCGTTATATGACGCCGCAGCGTGATATCTTCTCGCGCCTGTCTGGTGAAAAATTTAGCTGGATGCAGGATGACGATCGCCGTCGCATGCAGGAAATTGCCGAGCGTCTTGGCCGCGGGCTGGAGGATTTGGATGCCAGCATCGCGCGAACTACCGTTATTGCTGATGAAATTACCTCGTTGATGACGGACGCCATGAACCGGCGTACGTATACCATGTCGTTACTGGCGATGGTGTTTTTGCCCACCACCTTTCTGACCGGATTATTTGGCGTTAATCTGGGCGGTATTCCAGGCGCGAATAGCGGTATTGGTTTTGGCGTATTTTGCCTGATGTTGGTGTTATTAGTGGGCGGCGTTGCCTGGTGGTTAAAACGCAGTAAATGGTTGTGAGTGGCGCGGTGGAATTATTGCGTGAAATATCACACAACCGTCGGCAGAGATAAAAACCATTGTCAATATTGAGCGATATCAACATTTTTGGCCCCCACCTGCGGCACTATGCATCCCGCAGGTGAATGCAACGTCAAGCGATGGGCGTTGCGCTCCATATTGTCTTACTTCCTTTTTTGAATTACTGCATAGCACAATTAATTCACACCATGCCGACGTTTCGTCGGCTTTTTTTTGCCTGCGATTTGACGATGTTGTTATTTAGGGCTGGCGTTGAAGACTGTCGCGTTTACGGCTGTCATGTTTACGTAGGAACCAGCGATTAAGCCGCCATAGCAATAAAACGTACGCTGCCAGTAACGGTATCGGCGGCCATCACACCGCCGATAGACCGGTACCGCAGGGGAAGCGGTAAAGCGAAAACTAGCGAATCTCCAGTACGTCCAGACGTTCCAGTGGACGGGTGTTGTCTTCGTCATCTTCATCCGGCTGCCAGCCCGTAGGTTGTAGCGGTATCTCTTCACGATCGAAGGCTAAATCGCCGCCATCCACGACAGCGCTGCCCTGACGGATCGATTTGAAATCGAACAAGGCGGTATCGCACAGATGCGACGGCACTGCATTTTGCATGGCGCTGAACATGGTTTCGATACGGCCGGGGTAGCGTTTATCCCAATCACGCAGCATGTCTTTGATCACCTGACGTTGCAGGTTTGGTTGTGAACCGCACAGGTTACACGGGATGATCGGGAACTGACGCGCCTCGGCAAAGCGTTCAATGTCTTTTTCACGGCAATACGCCAGTGGGCGAATCACCACGTGCTTGCCGTCATCGCTCATCAGCTTGGGCGGCATGCCTTTCAGTTTGCCGCCGTAGAACATGTTCAGAAACAGCGTTTGCAGAATGTCATCGCGGTGGTGGCCAAGCGCTATCTTGGTGGCACCCAGTTCGGTGGCGGTGCGATACAGAATGCCACGACGCAGGCGAGAGCACAGTGAACAGGTGGTTTTCCCTTCCGGGATCTTCTCTTTCACGATGCCGTAGGTGTTTTCTTCCACAATCTTATATTCAACGCCGATACTGTCCAGATACTGCGGCAGCACATGTTCCGGGAACCCCGGCTGCTTCTGGTCCAGATTCACCGCCACCAGCGAGAAGTTCACCGGTGCGCTCTGCTGCAAATTACGCAGGATCTCCAGCATGGTGTAGCTGTCTTTGCCACCGGACAGGCAGACCATGATTCGATCGCCCTCTTCAATCATATTGAAATCGGCAATCGCTTCGCCCACGTTACGACGCAGACGCTTTTGCAATTTGTTGAGGTTATACTGCTCTTTGGGTGTAACAGATTGATTTTCTGACATTTAACGGTAACTCATGTTCATGGGGCCGGTGCTCCAGCATTGCTGGGGGCTAAGTGTACCATTAAGTGCGTGGTAGGGGAGTCTGGTGGAAGGATAAACCTGATAATGGGTAACGCCAGGTGGACGTTTAAGCGACCACCTGCGTTGGGAAGAGTTATATTCTGCCGTTATTAAGATCATCCTTTATTAACTTGGCTTCCCTTTCTCTTCTGGTTGGATATTTATCGTGGAAATTGTTTAGCTCTCTGACCAGCTCATCCCATTGTTGGTTTATTATAAATCCCCATGTTTTGGGCGTTTTTAGTTTTAAATTCCCATATTGATGTGCTAAGTCTAAAATCATTGTTCGTGTGTTTGCGGGTAATTGTGAGAATTTCACACCTTTACTTTCGTTGTCAAACTCAGTTTCTAAAGACTTCAGTGATTTTTGAATATAAATATTTGATAGTATATTTATTTCATTTGAAGTTAATCTTAGTGGCATTTCTCGTATTTTCTGTAATGCACTTGTTTTCTTTAATTTCATGTAGGGTTTAAGCTTTTCTACAATGCTACTGGGTACACCATCGCGTATTAAATCTTTTGCTTCCCGCTGACCTAAGTCAATCCCCATTCCTATGGTTACTCCCGAATTTTCGACAGGAGTGCCATCTTTATTTAAAGGAACATACCCGTCAGTTCTCATACCTTCGGACTCCCTCAAGAAGGATATATCTATGTTGAATTCTTTAAGAAAGTCTTGATCCGATGATATCGGCTTATTTCCCGATTGATTAGAATTAGAAACAGTAGAGCGTGTTAATGGTACAGAAGGACTCACTGTTTGCTGAGCACGGCGAGCTACTGTTGCAGACGGTCGCGGCGTCTGCACTGCAGGGGGTGATACTGGTGCTGATGTAGATGACCGCGTAGCCTGAGTGACTGTTGCCGGAGGTGTCGATGCTGCTGTGTGGGAAGCCGGTTCGGTATTTTGAGATGCGTTAATCGCGTCAATTTGGGCCTGTGTAGTAACCATTCTATAAATGGTGTAGCCAGGCAATGCTACCCGGTAGTCAGGGCCGGGATAGAATCCTGATTGCGTGAAGTCAGAAATCCATTTGCTGCCGTCGTACATGGCGGCATGGCCAAATTTGTGCTCTTTTTTTATCCCGGCTTTTATATCCTGCTTAAACCCTTCCAGAATAACTACGTCACCGGGAAGAAGTTTGCTGCGGTCATATTCTCTGGATGGTCTTGGCATAGAAAATATAGGGGTAAAACCAGCGGCAATGAGTTTGGAACCAAGATCTTTCGCCGCAGGCGCTCTTTCTATTTTTGTTCCACCAGCCTGAATGGCATCTACAACGGCTCTGGCGCAATAACCTATAGATTCTTTTTTAGCTTTGCGTTGCAGCGAGCTTATGGTGGTAGCAGGGTTCCAGGTTACCGTTGCAATAGGTTTCGGCGTCAATGCTGTTGCATTATTTGATAATGCGGTAGCAGCAGTCGGTGTTGACGAATCAGATGATGAGGTCGATGCGATGGAATTAATCTTAACGTCAACTTCGACCGGCTTAACGTCGACAGGCGCTGGTTTGGATTCAACGGCCTTACCTTTGGCTGCCTGTACCAAAGATGTCGATGCGGACGAGAGTAATCCCGGTACGGTACCTGCCAGGCGCGACAACGGTGCCGCCATGCCGGACATCAGCTTGCTTAGCTGGCTTCCCGCGGCGGCGTAATCAGGTGCAAATGGCGCAGTGGCCGGTTCTTGCGGTGCGGCCGGTTCGAAGGTGGGCGCAGCGGCAGTCGGTGCGGGCGTCGGCTGGCTGGGTGGGGTGGTATTGGTTGCAGCAGACTGTGTCGGTGTTTCCACTGGCGGCGTGGGCGTCTGTGGTGGGGAAAACTTCGGCAGCGGTGGAACCGTTGTCACCGGTGGCGTTGTAGGCGGTGTCGGTTGGCTGGCAGCGGCTGGCGTTGGTGATGGCCGTGCGGATTCCGGTGCGGATGATCGAATATTGTCTGGCCCGGTTGCTGGCAAAGTAGAATAACCAGACGCCGTATTATTGGCTTCTGAGTTATTTTGTTGTGACTGGGAGTTTATTTCCGTTTTCTTCGTAAACGACCGCGTTTTTTTTATCACGACGAAGAGTTGTTTCCGGGTGGTGTTATTCTTTTTCATAGGCGTTTAATAAGCGTATTAGCTGACGTCAATGATAAAAATTAACGCCAGCAGGATGAATGGGAAGCCGCTTCAGCGTTATTACTCACTGAGGTGGGTATATTTCAGCGTCATGAGAAGAACGATGGCGTTATATTATCGTTTGTGGCTGAATACACTATTCAGGCGTGTTTGCTGGTGGCTCAGCAAACAGATAGGTGGGGTAGGGACTACAGGATGGCCTGTGCCGATACGGATAATTATCCCCCGAGTTGCCCCTTTTTCCTCTCATCGCTGGATGAGAACACTGCTATCCTGTGGACAGGACCCGGTGCCTGCATGCGTTGTGCGACAGGCCATGACAAGACACGGTATGGCCCTTGCCTGGGCTGAAACTGTTGGCGAAAAGAGAACAATACCCATAAAGAGAACAATACCCATGAAGAAACTGCTTCTGGCCGTAGCGGTCACGGCGATGTTGTCAGGATGCTCCGTATTCCGTACCAAGACAACGAGCCTGAACAGTACATTTATCTCGCCGTATTACTTTACCTATGACACAAGCCACGTACTGAAGGGCCAGACTAACTGGGTGGATTATGTCTATCTGACCGGTAACCCGGCACGTTGGGATGAAATTCGCGGTACATACAAAGCCGCATTGCCGAAAATTACCCTTAACTATCGGGTGGAACCTGCTGATGGTGGATATCGGATCACCTATAACGGGATGGTGAATTACCTGCTGTCGGCGCGACATGGCGTTGAGAATGGCAAAGACATGATTGAAGGCGAGAGCGTACGGCAGTTCCTCATCCCACAACGTAGCGCCGTGGTGGTCAAAGATAAAAAGGCGATGCTGACGCTGACCGATGACATCAAGGTGGAAGTGTCGCTGGCAGAAAAAGTCGAGATGCATTCCATTGAGGATCGTTAACCCGTGAACGAGGGTAACGGCATGGTGTCGTTACCTCATCATGGCTCGATTTACCATTATGGCTTTCCTGACCAAACCGGCGTCCTTGCCGGTTTTTTTATTACTGAGTACCGATGATGTCTGATGACAACAACGTTGACTCAGAAGCTTTCCCAGTCCTGCTGGTTCTGGCGACGGTTGTGGTTTAACGACAGTGTGGCCTGGCTTAATGTGGCCTGGCTCGATATGGATAACGGATTGCGGGTGCTGGCAGTCAACGTGGTACGGGGCAATAACGGCTGTCTATCTAACTGTTTATTATCTAACCGTCGATTCTCTAACCGTTGATTATCCTGCGTTAGCCGGAAATGGCTCACCAGTGTTTCCAACTGTACGGATTGTTCCTCCAGCGAGCTGGCGGAGGACGCGGATGCCGTGACTAGCGAGGCGTTTTGTTGGGTGGTGGCATCCAGTTCACTTACGGCGCTGGCGATCTGCTCGATTCCACGGCGCTGTTCATCCGACGCGGCGGCGATGTCACTGATAATATCGTTGACGCGGGAAACCGAGCGCAGGATTTTTTGCATCGCGTCACCGGCTTCTGAGGCCAGCATAGAGCCGGTATCAATACGACTCACCGATTCGGCGATCAGATCCGCGATTTCACGTGCGGCCTGGGCGCTGCGTTGTGCCAGATTGCGCACTTCGCCAGCGACGACGGCGAAACCGCGCCCTTGTTCTCCGGCACGTGCGGCTTCCACGGCGGCGTTAAGCGCCAGAATATTCGTCTGGAAGGCGATGCTGTTGATGACGTCGGTAATATCGGCGATTTTTTTCGAACTGACGGCGATGTCATTCATGGTATTGACCACGTTTTGTACCACGTCACCACCGGTTTGAGCATCTTTTGAGGCTTCTGCCGCAATCTGGCTGGCGTGACGCGCGTTGTCGGCGTTGTTTTTCACCGTTGAGGTCAGCTGTTCCATGCTGGCGGCGGTCTGGACGACAGCGGCGGATTGTTGCTCGGTACGGGACGACAGTTCATGGTTGCCGTGGGCGATTTGCGCAGCAGACGCCGCTACGTTGCTCACGCTATCACGGATGTTGCCGATCATCTGACGCAACCGTTCGGTCATCCCGGCCATGGCGGTGGTCAACTGGCCCAGCTCATCATGACGCGTGGTGTCGATGCTGGCGGTCAGGTCGCCGCTGGCGATGCGTTCCGCCAGCGCCAGATTGTGGGACACCGGCCGGGTAATCTGGCGGGTGATGTAACGTGACACCAGTAGGCCGAATACCAGAGCAAGCAGGACGAAGGCCGCCGTACCGGTGATGGCGTTGTTGGTCAGCGTGGTGTTGATCTCATTCAGGCGCTTGATGACCTCTTTGGCGATATTGCTGACGTTATCGCCGTCGGTTTTCACTGCGGCTTCCGCGTTCGACAACGTCTGGTACGCTGTCAGGTCATTTTCCGCCGAGGCTTTCAGGTTAACGGCATTTTCCCAGAACGCATCCAGCGTGGCTTTCTTGTCGGCAGGAAATTGTGTGGCAAGGTCACGATAGCTTTTCTCGATATCGCCAAAACGGCTTTGCAGTGTATTTAGCGCAGCGGGCGTATGTGCAATCACTACCGCATCGGCCGTTGCTTTGAAAGACGCGACTGCCAGTATGAAATCTATGGCTTTTTCCCGGTCGTTATCGGATGGGAATGCGATGGTTGCCAGACTACTGCGAAAGCGGGAGAGAGCGGCATCGACTGAAATGCTGTTAAACCGGGCGTAGGCGTCACCAAGCGCCTGTTTGGCGCGAGCCATTTCACTGATGGATTGCTGCAAGGCAATCTGGTGTTTCTGCATCTGGGCCAGCGGCTCCCTGAACTCGCTTTCACGGTATAACTGGCTACCCTGTTCAAGGTTTTTAGCCAGGTCATTGTTATAGCTGACCATGGTGTCGTAAGGCTCATTGTCATTGCTGACGAAATACTTTGTTCTGGCAATTTTGACCTGAAAAATATCCATGATGACGGTATGCATCAGGTCGTTTTTGCTGTCGTACGCTTTGATGGTTGAAAAACGGTAAATACTCAGTGCTGAGGACAGAACCACTAAAAATAAAATGATGGCAAAACCCAGATACAGCTTGGTTGAGACATGCATGTCAAAAAAACGTTTTCTCACAGGTGCCATTATCTACTCCCGTTGGCAATTAGGCTGATTGATTACCAGCCTAACCATTAATCGACCAACGAATGGCTGTCTTTAGTCGCTGAAAAATAAGGACATATAATTTATCCCCCTGACAATAATTGTATTTGTTACTTACCGTGAGTAAAAACATGAGAGGTAAAAATGGGGCTAAACGGTGATTTTTTACGCCACAAAAAGCGCTCGAAAAGAGAAGTAAATAGGACTATGCCGCATTCCGCTATTTAGCGATAAAATGGACCGATTGCTTCTCACATCCATGATATAGGAGTCGACAAGAATATGATGATGCCGCAATGGCTGGTGGCGGGCACGGCGCTGATGCTGGTGGTCTGTAGTAGCGGATGTAGTAGCGGACAAGCTGAATCGGCGCAAATGCAAGAGTCGGTCGCGCCGCAACGGGCTGCCTGGCAAGGGCAGGAAACCCCGGCTGCGGTGAACTGTACGCTGGCCGGTGGGCGTATGGGCGTTTCACGCCAGTTGAGTGGGGCCAGCATCGGTACGTGCCTGTTGGCGAATGGCAAGCGCTGCGACGAAACCTCATTGATGAACGGTCATTGCCCGGCTGGGTGATCCCAGCGGGTCATTCGGCAGGTAAGCAGTAAGAGGTAAGCAAACCGGCGGCATGACGCCACCGGCAGTGTGATCACGGATTGACCTGGTTGGGGCAGGGTACGCCTTCGCTAAGCTGTTGGATGTTGTGCAAAGTGGTGTCGGCGATGCTGGTCAGCGCTTCTTCGGTCAAAAAGGCCTGATGGCCGGTAAACAGCACGTTGTGACAGGCCGAAAGCCGACGGAATACGTCGTCCTGAATCACGTCGTTGGATTTGTCGGTAAAAAACAAGTCTCGTTCGTTTTCATACACATCCATGCCGAGTGAGCCGATTTTTTGCTGCTTGAGCGCGTCGATGGCGGCCTGAGAGTCAATCAATCCGCCCCGGCTGGTGTTGATGATCATCACGCCATTTTTCATGCGTGCAAACGCATTCTGGTCAAGCAGATGATGGTTTTCTGGTGTCAGCGGGCAGTGCAGTGAAATCACGTCTGAGCGGGCATACAGAGTATCGAGGTCGACATACTCTGCGCCCAGTTCCAGTGCGAGTGGATTCGGGTAAGGGTCGTGCGCCAGCAGCGTCATGCCGAATCCTTTAAGGATACGCAGGGTGGCGATACCAATTTTTCCGGTGCCGATAATCCCCGCCGTACGCTGGTACATGTTGAACCCAATCAACCCTTCCAGTGAGAAATTGGCATCGCGAGTGCGCTGATACGCGCGATGAATGCGGCGGTTGAGGCTCATCATCATGCCTACCGCATGCTCTGCTACCGCTTCCGGTGAGTAGGCCGGTACACGCACCACCCGGATCCCCAGTTCGCGGGCCGCGTCCAGGTCGACGTTATTAAAACCGGCGCAGCGTAACGCCAGGATGTTGATGCCGTTATTCGCCAGTTCTGTCAGCACCTCACGCCCGGCTTCATCGTTGACGAAGATACAAACCGCGTCGCAGCCCGCGGCCATTTTGACGGTGCGCGGGCTCAGCATAAAATCGAAAAACTCCAACTCATACCCGAACTGTTGGTTTACCTGTTCCAGGTATTTGCGGTCATATTGTTTGGTGCTGTAAATCGCCAGCTTCATGATGATCTCTCCACAGGGTATTGTCGGTTGCGCATCTGTTATAGGTGGTGTTATCACCTGCCGTGATGATGGCAACCAGAATAAGTTAGCAGAAAATCATAAACAGACAAACCGTTACCCTTATCATGGTAACGGGATGAAAACGTCAGGGTGGCGGTACGGTTGACAGCAACAAAAAGGGAGGGGGATTTCCCCCTCCGTGATGACCAGGATGATGTGACTTACTTCGAGGCACCGAATACCGAGATGGCTTGCGCCATGCTGGCGATCTGCTGCTGCAGGTGCCCGGTGGCGGAGTTGGACTGACTCGCCAGTGCGGTGTTCTGATGGGTCAGCTCGTCGATGCGGTTGACCGCGTCATTGATCTGCTGCAGCCCCTGCGACTGTTCTTTGGTGGCCAGGCTGATGTCGTTCATCAAGTGCGTCACTTCCTGCACTTTGACCAAAATGTTGTTCATCGAGCGGTTGGTATGAGCCACTTGCTGGTCGCCAGCGCGGATGCTGGAGAGCGTATTGTCGATCAATGCCGCGATGTCCTTGGCGGAGGAGGCGCTGCGCTGCGCCAGCGAACGGACCTCACTGGCGACCACCGCGAAACTCTTACCTTGCTCCCCGGCATGAGCAGCTTCGACGGCAGCGTTGACCGCCAGAATATTGGTCTGGAATGCCAGATTATCCAACACGCTGATGATATCGGTGATGCGTTCGCTGGCGCGGGTGATCGCATCCATCGTACTGGCAACCTCCGAAACGGCTTGCTCGCCGACATTGACGACCTGGTTGACGTCCTGCGCATATTGCGAAGCGCGTAGCGAGGCGTCGGCGTTACTCTTGATGGTCGCGGTAAGCTGCTCGACCGAGGCGGCGGTTTGTTGCAGGCTCTCTTCGGTTTTCTCGCAGCACTCGGCCAGAATGTGATTCCCCTGGGCGATTTCACTACACGCGGTTTTGAGTTCATGCAGGTTGACGTTGACGTCATCGACAAAGGTGCGGAAGTTCATGCCGGATTGATTGACGGCGCGCATCAGCATGCCTATCTCATCGGCGCGATTAAGCTGGGTCAGGCTGTTGGCCTGGCCGGACGCAGAACGCATCGCTTGCTCGAGGATCAGTTCCGTCGGTTTGGCGATATGTTGCACCAGCAGCTCGCAGAACAGGCTGGCACAGGCGATCAAGGCGGCAAACACACCCCATACCAGCGCTGTTTTTGGCAGCAGTGCGAACGCGATAGCCAGCGGCATCAGCCCCAGCAGCCCAAAATAGCTGCGAATGCGCCAGCGCAGTGGCATGGTTTTGAACATGCTCAACCATTTCAGCGGACCGGTATACACCACCAAACCGTGATGGAAAGTGCGGTTTTTCAGGGTTCCCTGATTCACCTGAGCATAGAGTGCTTCCGCCTGGCTGATTTCGTCTGTGGTGGCGGCGGTGCGTACCGACATATAACCGACCAGCTTGCCATCGCGCTTTAGCGGCGTCGTGCTGGAACGAACCCAATAGTGATCACCGTTCTTACGACGGTTTTTGACCACACCAGTCCAGATTTTTCCGGCTTTTAGCGTATTCCACATGTCCGCGAAGGCCGACGGTGGCATATCCGGATGGCGGATAATATTATGCGGTTGCTCCATCAGTTCTTCCGGCTCATAGCCGCTGACGTTGATGAAGTCGGCGTTGGCGTAGGTGATGAGGCTGTCAGGGGTGGTGACCGACATCAGTTTAGTATTGGCATCCAGCGGATACTGACGTTGGCTTACCGGGTAATTTTTACGCATGAAGCATCCCTTTTTGCGATATTGAAGGGTAAAGCGAGTCCATATTGTCTAAATAAGCAACAATGCTAATGAATCGATAATACAGGCAGAAGCGCGGTGTATGGGCGTTGCCACCGTGCCTGCCATCAAGGCAGCGCGTAGTCAGAGACTGTGCTTATGTAAAAATTTTATCACGATCAGGTAATTGAGATGTACGGATTTTGCTGGGTAATGTGAACTGAATGGTGACATTTAGCGCATTAATCGTAACAATTCGCACTGAATGATAAAAATGATGATAGCGAGAACACCCTGAAACATAATCCATGCTGACGTTTATACGCTGTACCCGATGGCTGGCCCTGCTGGTCGTCGCGCTGATGCTGGGGGGAATCATCGCCTGCCTGACGATGCCGCGCTGGTTGCCCGTGGTATTGCAGCCTTATTTGCCTGTCGGTGTGAGGGTGGCGTTGAATGACACGCCCGGCTGGCGTCAGGGAGGATTCTGGCTGCCCGACGTACAACTGCGTCTGGCATCGTGTCAGCCAGCGACGCTGTCAGGCTTGCTGGTGCGTTATCGGGACGGGCGTTGGTATCTGGAGGCGCAAGCCTTGACGCTGGATGCGGACTGTTTGCGGCAATGGCCGGTCTCTTCCGCGATGACGGCACCTCAATTAGCGCAGTGGCAACAGTGGTTGCCGGAAACCGAATTGATTCTGCACCACGTTGCACTCACACCCTGGCTGCCCGAGGTGGGCAGTTTGCACTTGTCTGGCGACGCATCGCGCCAGCAACTCCATATCCAGAGCGACCAGCTACAGGTGCAGGCGGAATTGCGTGGCGCTGAACTGACGCTACATCAAGGCCTGATGCGCACGGCACCGCAAGAAACACCGCTACAAATCAACGGCGCGATGCACCTGGCACCAACGCTTAACCGCCTGCCGCAACGGGGGGAGGTGCAAGGCGTCGGGCTACCGTTACGGTTACCGGAACCAGCCAGTGCGGTGCTGCGCTGGCAGGGGAATCAGGGCGAATTGACGGTCAGTGTGGCGTCAATGGACGAACCGTTGCTGACGCTGCCGTGGCGGATAAGCGACGGCAACCTGCGTATTCAGGACGGGCGCTGGCGTTGGCCGTATGCCAGCCAGCCGCTGACCGGTGGCGTTTCGCTGACATTGTACGATCTGTTGCAACCGCGTGACCCACTGCGGCTGGAAGCACGCCTCAATATTCTGACCCAGGGGCATCATGGTCGCGCTAACGCGGTGCTGTCGGTGGGGCCCGGTTTACTGGGGCTGACTGACAGCGATATGCGCTTCCAGTTTACCGGGCAAGTGAATTTGCCTGATTTATCCATTTTCGCGTCACTGCCGGGCACCGTAAAAGGGGCGGTGCTTGATCCTACCGTGTCGTTGCTACCGGGCGCGCTATTACGGGCCTGGGGAACACCGCGTCCGGACGTGGAGCTGGAGGAGGCGCGCTGGCCGCTGGCGGGAATCCAGGTGACCCGACAAGGTGTGAGCGGCCGGTTACAGGCCATTGTCAACGTACGCGACCGCTACTGGGGGCGTTTCCGCTTGCATCTTGACGGTAAAGCGCAGCAGTTTTGGCCAGACCGCGGTGACTGGCGCTGGCGCTATTGGGGAGAAGGCGAGCTGCCGCCGTTGCAAGGCCGATGGGATATCGCAGGTCAGGGGCGCTGGCAGAATAATGAGATTGACGTCGAGTCGTTGTCCAGCGGTCTTAACCAACTGCGGTACGGCGTGGTGACGGTAGAACAGCCGAGACTGACGCTGACCGAACCCCTGCGCTGGCGACGCGACCCCACGGCGGGAACGCTGCGCGGCGCGCTGAAACTGGCGGCGAAGCAGGTGAATTTTCACGGTGCTGGCACGCTGCCTGCCACCGAGCTGGCGCTGGATATTCATGGCCGCAATTTGCAGGATTTCCAATGGAATGGTCAGTTGCAGGCGCAGGCGGTCGGCCCTATTCGACTTAACGGTCGCTGGGACGGACAACGGCTGCGTGGTAACGGGTGGTGGGCACCGCAGCCGTTGCGGGTATTCCAGACGTTGTTGCCGCCACGCTGGAATCTGGCTATTCGTACCGGGCAGTTTTACGCACAAGCGGCATTTTCCGCTGCGCGTGGGCAGGGATTCCGCGCTGGGGGGCATTGGGTGGTGAAAAACGCCAGCGCCTGGCTGGAGGATGGCGAAGTCAGCGGGGTGAACTTTGTGTTGCCGTACCGTTTCGAAAATCATCGCTGGCAGTTGGGCATTTCCCGTCCGGTGGCGTTACGCATTAACCGGCTCGATAGCCTGTTCCCGATGCAGAACATCGATATACAACTGTATGGCCATTACCCTTACAGTGAGCGCCATCCGTTTACGCTGGCGCAGCTGGACCTGGATGTGCTGGATGGTCATCTGTCGTTGTCGCCGCTGCGCCTGCCTGCACATGATTCGGCGATACTACGGTTACAGGGGATCGATGTCGGCGAACTGGTGAGTGGTCTGAAGGTGAAGAAACTGTCGATGTCCGGCCGGGTGAGCGGTGTACTCCCGCTGAACTTCAGCCACCCCTCGATGCTGGTCAAAGACGGTAAATTTACCAATGACACGCCACTGACCATAGAGCTGGATTCGCAACTGGCGGATCAACTGGCGCGAAACAGTGTCGCCAATGCGACGGCTGTAGCCTGGTTACGCTATCTTGAGGTTGGACGTTCCTGGGTGACGGTCGATATCAGTCAGAATGGCGAGTTGTCGCTGGCGTCGCGTATTACGGGGCAAAGCGTGATGGATGACCTGTCACGGCGCGACATAGTGCTCAATTATCGCCAGCAGGAAAACCTCTTCCAGTTATGGCGTAGCCTGCGTTTTGGCGACAATCTGAAGGCGGCACTAGAACAACAGGTCGCTGAGTAATCGATGATGAGTAGTAAGAGGACGAGATGAGAACAGCCTGTGTCGCGATAACGGCCGTGTTGCTAACCGGCTGCACCCCGCGCATTGAGGTGGCGGCGCCAAAGGAGCCGATTACCATCAACATGAACGTGCATATCGAGCACGACATCCGCATTCACACGGATAAAGAAACGGCACAACTGCTCGATAGCACCGGTAACCGGGCCGGTGAGCAGATAAAGAGAAATCAGGGCAATAAAGGCGTCGTTATAGACGAGTAGTCGTTATAGACGGGTAGTAGTTATAGACAAGTCATAAAAAACGCCGTGTGCCATAAAAAGGAATCATCAGGCAACACGGCGGCGAGTATGAGGGTAATTAACGCGTTATATACCCCAAATCATTCACGTTGCAGGCCAGGCAATGCACCGGCAACGTGAAGAAGGTCGGGGAGTATTATGCAGATGCCAACTGAGACAGTTGTTCTTTAGCATCAGCCACCGCTTTTTGTGCCATATCCGGGCCGTAAGCGATACCTTCTGCAAACACGAATTCGACTTCGGTGATGCCGATGAAGCCCAGCATCAGGCGCAGGTACGGTGCGACCACATCGCTCTCGGTATCTTTGTGAATACCGCCACGGCTGGTCAGTACCACAGCGCGTTTGCCTTTCACCAGACCTTCCGGCCCTTGTTCGGTGTAGCGGAAGGTGACGCCAGCACGGGCGATAAAGTCGAAATAGTTCTTCAACTGGGTTGAAATGTTGAAGTTGTACATCGGGGCGGCCAGCACGATAACATCGTGTGCCTGAAGTTCGGCAATCAGGGCGTCGGACAGGGCCAGCGCGTCCTGCTGACGCGGAGTCAGCGGTTTGTCGGAAGGACGCATCGCGCCAACCAGCTCACCATCCAGCACCGGTACCGGCTGAGCGGCCAGGTCGCGAACGGTAATGGTGTCGGCAGGGTGCGCTGCCTGCCAGGAGGCAGTAAAGTGGTCAGCCAACTGGTTGGATTGAGAGAAGTCAGCCAAAATGCTTGATTTCAGAACGAGTACTTTGCTCATTGCCTATTCCTTATTAAGTGTGCCAGAACGAACGTTGTCGTCGCATGAACGCATCATAGGTGTGTTATCGACAACGGGATAGCGCAATATTTCGAGTTCTTTGTTCGATTTTATTGAATGAAGGGGCGTGAGGCGAGAGATAGCGTGGCAGAATCCCTTTGGACGGCATATAGCCTGCGCCGTCAATGTGATACCATGCCCGCCGCCCGAATTTGTGTTTTCGCCATGTTGCGCTGGTCATCATTTTTCTGGTCACCGTTTTTTTGGGTCACTATGCGTTCTGGTAACCCTCAGACGATGCTTGCCGACCAGCGGCACCGGACAGCGGCCATCACCCCTACGTGTTCGGTATGGCGACGCACTCCCGGAATCAGACAGTAAGGAATTGCACCGTGACATCACCTCTCCATGCGTTAGAACCTCAACTTGATGCCTTAATGCTACGTGACCGGCAACGTCTGCGTCGCCGTTTGCAAGGCGCGATGAAAGTGGGGAATCCACAGGCGCAGGCGGCGATTGCGCAGGAAATTGGTCAGGAGATTGACACTGCTCGCCTGCGGGTAGAACAACGCAGGACATCGCTGCCGACTATTCATTATCCAGAGGCGTTGCCGGTCAGCCAGAAACGTGAGGCGATCCTCAACGCTATCCGCGATCACCAGGTGGTGATTGTGGCTGGGGAAACCGGTTCAGGTAAAACCACCCAGTTGCCGAAGATGTGCCTGGAGTTGGGACGCGGTGTGACCGGGCTGATAGGCCATACCCAGCCGCGTCGACTGGCGGCCCGCAGCGTGGCGGACCGCATTGCCGCCGAACTGGAAACCCCGTTGGGCAGTACCGTGGGTTACAAGGTGCGGTTTAACGATCAGGTGAGTGATAACACGCTGGTCAAGCTAATGACCGACGGTATCCTGCTGGCGGAAATTCAGCAAGACAGGCTGCTGATGCAGTACGACACGCTGATCATTGATGAGGCCCACGAACGCAGCCTCAATATCGATTTTATCCTCGGCTACCTCAGGCAGCTGTTACCGAAACGCCCGGATCTCAAGGTAATCATCACCTCGGCGACCATCGACCCGCAGCGTTTTTCGCGCCATTTCAGCAATGCGCCGGTGATCGAAGTGTCTGGGCGTACCTACCCGGTGGATGTGCGTTATCGGCCGGTGGTGGAAGACGCGCAAGACAGCGACCGCGATCAGTTACAGGCGATACTGGATGCGGTAGATGAGCTGTGTCACGAAGGGCCGGGCGATATTCTGGTGTTTATGAGCGGTGAGCGGGAAATCCGCGATACGGCCGATGCGTTAAGCAAGCAGGATCTGCCGCATACCGAGATTTTGCCGCTGTACGCGCGTCTTTCCAGCCAGGAGCAGAACCGGGTATTCCAGTCTCACCACGGGCGTCGCATCGTGCTGGCGACCAACGTGGCGGAAACGTCGTTGACGGTACCGGGTATCCGCTATGTGATTGACCCCGGCACGGCGCGCATCAGCCGCTACAGCTATCGCACCAAGGTGCAACGCTTGCCGATTGAACCGGTGTCACAGGCTTCCGCCAATCAGCGAAAAGGGCGCTGTGGCCGTGTGGCGGCGGGGATCTGTATTCGCCTTTATTCTGAGCAGGATTTTCTCTCCCGGCCCGAGTTTACCGACCCGGAGATTCTGCGTACCAACCTGGCCTCGGTCATTTTGCAGATGACGGCGTTGGGGCTGGGGGATATCGCCGCATTCCCGTTTGTCGAAGCGCCGGACAAGCGCAATATTCAGGACGGGGTACGGTTACTGGAAGAGCTGGGCGCGATTCACACCAGTGATGACGGCCGCTATCGCCTGACACCGCAGGGACGGCAACTGGCACAGCTGCCGGTTGACCCACGGCTGGCGCGTATGGTTTTGGAAGCGCGACAGACCAGCTGTGTGCGTGAGGCGATGATCATTACCGCCGCGTTGTCGATTCAGGACCCGCGTGAACGCCCAGCGGAGAAAAAGCAAGCGGCGGAAGAAAAGCATCGCCGGTTTGCCGACAAAGAGTCCGATTTTCAGGCGTTCGTCAACCTGTGGGACTACCTGCAGGAACAGCAGAAAGCCTTGTCATCCAGCCAGTTTCGCAAGCTGTGCCGTAGCGACTACCTCAACTACCTGCGGGTACGGGAATGGCAGGATATCTACACCCAATTGCGTCAGGTGGTAAAAGAGCTGGGCTTCCCGGTGAATAGCGAACCGGCGGATTACCGCAGCCTGCATTGCGCGTTGCTGACCGGGCTGTTGTCCCATATCGGGCAAAAGGACGTCGACAAGCAGGAATTCAGCGGCGCGCGTAACACCCGGTTTGCCATTTTCCCGGGCTCCGGTTTGTTTAAGAAGCCACCGAAGTGGACGATGGTGGCGGAGCTGGTGGAAACCAGCCGTCTGTGGGGGCGTATCGCTGCTCGCATTGAACCGGAATGGGTCGAGCCGCTGGCGCAACACCTGATCAAACGCAGTTACAGCGACCCGCACTGGGAAAAAGCGCAGGGCGCGGTGATGGCACAGGAGAAGGTCACACTGTACGGTTTGCCGCTGGTGGCCGCCCGTAAAGTGAACTACGGCACTATCGACCCGGTGGTGTCGCGTGAGCTGTTCATTCGCCACGCGCTGGTGGAAGGCGATTGGCAAACCTCACACGGTTTTTTCCGTGCCAACCAGCAATTACGCCAGGAAGTGGAAGAACTGGAAAACAAATCTCGCCGCCGCGATATTTTGGTGGATGACGAGACACTGTTTGCGTTCTACGACCAGCGTGTGCCCCAGGATGTGGTCTCCAGCCGCCATTTCGACAGCTGGTGGAAGCAGGCCGCCAAAGCCAACCCGGAATTGCTGAATTTCGAAAAGGCGATGCTGATCAAAGACGGCGCGGAACGTGTCAGCGCGCTGGATTACCCGAACCATTGGCAGCAGGGTGAGCTGCGGTTACGGCTTACCTACCAGTTTGAACCGGGCGCGGACGCGGACGGCGTGACCGTGCATATCCCGCTGCCGGTGTTGAATCAGGTGAAAGAAGACGGGTTCGAATGGCAGATCCCAGGGTTACGGCGTGATCTGGTGGTGGCGTTGATCAAGTCATTGCCCAAACCGATACGGCGTAACTTCGTGCCGGCGCCCAACTATGCAGAAGCGTTTCTGGCGCGGGTCACACCACTGGAAAAAGGGTTGCTGGAAGCGCTGGAGCGTGAGTTGCGCCTGATGACCGGCGTGACGGTTGATCGCGAAGCCTGGCAGTGGGATCAGGTGCCCGATCATCTGAAAATCACCTTCCGGGTGGTGGATGAGAAAAACCGGACGCTGCGGGAAGGCAAGCAGTTGCGAGCGCTGAAAGATCAGTTGCAGGAGAAGGTGCAACAGACGTTGTCGGCGGTGGCGGATGACGGCATCGAGCAACGCGATTTGCACATCTGGAGTTTTGGCGATTTACCGGAACGTTACGAGCAAAAACGGGGTGGCTATGCGGTAAAAGCCTATCCGGCGCTGGTGGATGAAAAAGACAGCGTGGCGATCCGTCTGTTTGATTCGCCGCACCAGCAACAACAGATGATGTGGCGTGGTCAGCGCCGTTTGCTGCTGCTGAATATTCCATCACCCATCAAATACCTGCACGAAAAGCTGCCGAATAAGGCCAAGTTGGGGCTGTATTTCAACCCGTACGGCAAGGTGCTGGAGCTGATTGACGATTGCATCGCCTGCGGTGTGGACAAATTGATGGAGCAAGCCGGTGGCCCGGTATGGCAGGAAGCGGCGTTTCGCCAGCTGCACGAGCGTGTGCGGGCGGAACTGAACGACACGGTGGTAGATATCGCCCGTCAGGTGGAGCAGATCCTCACCACGGTGTTCAACATCAATAAGCGGCTGAAAGGCCGGGTGGACATGGCGCTGGCGCTGGCATTAAGCGACATTAAAAGTCAGTTGAGCGGGCTGGTATTTCGCGGTTTCGTGACCGATAACGGCTACAAGCGGTTGCCGGATGTACTGCGTTATTTGCAAGCCATTGAGCGTCGGCTGGATAAACTGGCGCAGGATGTCCACCGCGATCGGGCGCAGATGCTGAAAGTCGAGCAGGTGCAGCAGGCCTGGCAACAGTGGCTGAATAAGCTGCCGCCGGAACGCCGCGATGATGATGACGTGAAAGCTATCCGCTGGATGCTCGAAGAGTTGCGTGTCAGCTATTTTGCCCAGCAACTGGGCACACCGTACCCCATTTCTGATAAACGCATTATGCAGGCGATGGATCAGATAGACGGGTAAAGCGGATAGCGGGATAACGTAGATAATCGGATAGCCCTGGCCCGGTGCTCAAGCATCGGGCCAGGGGATGGTGGTGATGACGATTAACAGTCTTCGATGATCAGATACGCGGCGTTAACCGGGCCGTGTACCCCGACCACCTTGATAAGCTCGATGTCGGCGGTGGAGCTGGGGCCACCGATCAGGTTGATACAGGAGGGCAGTCGGGTGCCTTGCTCCGCCAGCTGATGCAGATGACGCGCCAGTTGCGCGACACGCGGCAAAATCGTGCTTTTGCGCACCACAAAAATTGACGATTCCGGCAGTAAGCTGACCGCACGGCCGCGATCCGGGGTGGAAAATAGCACCACGCCGCCCGATTCCGTTAACCCATATTCGGCGTAGACCACGCCGACCTTGGCTTGCTCGGCCAGCCGGATGTTTTCTTCTCCCCGCGCAGGATCCCACACCACGGCATTGCAGGTTTCCTGCAACCGGGCGGTAATTCCCAAAGCGACCAGCCGCTCATCGCCGCTGAGGATAACCGGTTCGCGGCCATAACGTTCGCATAAACGCCACGCTGCCTCGGCGGCATCGGCTTCGGTGGTTAATTCACAATGCGCCAGCATGACGTTGCTGGCGCATTCAATAAACGCGTCGCAGCGTTGCTGCGCGTCAAGTTCAGTCAGACGGGTCTGGGCGTGATCATGCGCAGGAACCGGCGGCGGCGACGGAAGATGGCGAACCGGTCGGCCTAGTGCATTGGCGATGTCAGCTAAAAATGCCTCTCTGTGATTCATCATTTATTTCCCTGCGCTTTGTGTTTTTTAAACCAGGAACGGAAACTTTCACCATCGGCCGGCGGCAAGTCACGTGCCTGTGTCCATTCACTGATGGCCCCGATGTTAATGGGGAGTTTCCCGTCCCGGATAAACCAACTGGCGGCACGGGCGCCCGCTATCATGCCGACTTTCCATAACGTCGGGTGGCTGTTGGCATACGCGAACAGCTTAATCGTGCTCTGCTCGCCTTTGGGCGTGAGCCCACCTTCTGCCATGACGCGGCGGTGTTTCAGAATCAGCTTCGATAACGGAATCTGGACCGGGCATACGCTATCGCAGGCGGTACACAACGAGCAGGCGTAGGGCAGATCTTTAAAATCATCGTAACCACCCAGCAGGGGAGAAATGACCGCGCCGATAGGGCCTGGATAAATAGAGCCGTAGCCGTGACCACCGATATGACGGTACGCCGGGCAGGTGTTCATACACGCACCGCAACGAATACAACGCAATATGTCCTTGAACTGCGACCCCAGCACGGTGGAGCGGCCGTTATCGACAATCACCAGATGGAATTCTTCCGGGCCATCCACATTGCCTGCTTCGCGTGGGCCGGTGAGCCAGGTATTGTACCCGGTCAGCCGCGCGCCGACGGCACTGCGCGCCAGCATGGTGATAAGCACATCGACCTCTTCAAACGTCGGCGCGATACGCTCCATCCCCATCACCGCGATGTGTGTTTTCGGCAACGTCGTACACATGCGGGCATTACCTTCATTGGTCACCAGACACACGGAGCCGGTTTCCGCCACGGCGAAGTTACAGCCGGTGACACCGATTTCGGCACTCAGAAAGTCCTGACGAATTTTTTGGCGGATGAACAGTGTCATGGCTTCTGGGGTTTCCGGCCCGTCGTAGCCCAACTTTTCACGCAACACCCGTTGAATCTGATGACGATCTTTATGAATAGCCGGTACCACGATGTGTGACGGCGGATCGCCATCAAGCTGCAGAATGTATTCGCCAAGATCGGTTTCAATCACCTGGATACCGGCTTCCTGCAGCACGTGGTTCATGCCAATTTCTTCGGTGACCATCGATTTGGCCTTGACCACTTTTTTCGCCTGCTTCGACTGAGCGACACGCAGGATGTAATCCGTTGCGTCCTCTTTGGTTTTGGCAAAAAAAACGTGACCGCCGTTAGCGCTGACGCGTTCTGAGAGCTGGTAGAGGTAAGCATCCAGGTTAGCCAGTACGTGCTCGCGGATTTGGCTGGCACGCTCGCGCCAGTCTTCCCAATGCCCCAGCTCATCCACCATTTTCTGGCGGTTGGCACCGATACGTTCCTGCGCGTTGGCCACGGCGTTACGCATAATGGGGTCGTCTATCTGTTGCTTGATACGCGCTTTGAAAGCAACATCGCTGGTTTTTAAGTACATGGGTAACCTCCTCAGCGGCTCATCAACACTTCGGCGATATGCATCACCTTAACCGGGCGTCCTTCGCGTTGCAGACGTCCGCCGATATTGAGCAGGCAACTGACATCGGCACCGATCAGGTAATCCGGCTCGGCATCCATAATATGGCCCACTTTTTCTTTCACCATTTCACCGGAGATTTCCGCCATTTTTACCGAGAAGGTACCACCGAAACCGCAGCAGGTTTCCGGTGCCTGAAACGGCAGCAGTGTCAGACCATCGACCTGTTTCAGTAGCGCCAGCGGTTCTTCTTTCACGCCCATTTTGCGAAACAGACTACAGGACGGATGGTAAACCGCCTTGCCGGGTAAACGCGCGCCCACATCGACGACGCCCAGCGTGTTGACGATGAACGAGGTCAGGTCGAACATCCGCGCAGCGACCTGCTCTGCGCGTTTCGCCCACTGCGGTTCATCGCTAAGCCAGGTGGCGTAACTTTTGATGGCGTAGGTGCAAGAACCCGCCGGGGAGATAATCGGGTCGTCGTTTTCCTCCAGCGCCGCAATCAGGTTTTTCATCCCCGGGATGGCTTCTTTCACATAGCCGCTATTAAGCGCGGGCTGACCGCAGCATCCCTGTTTTTCAGGGAAATGAACCTGGCAGCCTAAGTGCTCCAGCAACAGCACCGAATCACGTGCCATCCGTGATTTCAACGCGTCGCCGATACAGGTCACAAAAAAGTTAACATTCACGACATCTCTCCAATACAGGGTATAGGCTTGTTTTTATGATAAGACGTTATCGTCCGGCGCTGATTATTCGGAAAAACAAACAGGTTCAGGACATAAACAGGTTTAAGACATAAATAAGTAATAAAACAGTCCGACTTTTAGCCCGAGAATCAGGATATAGGCGGTACAGTATTTCAGCGTACCGGCCATAATGGCGCTGCCTTGTCCGTCCATTCGGGTGGCGGATACCGCAATGGCGATACTCTGCGGGGAGATCATTTTCCCGCCGGTTGCCCCGGAGGTATTGGCCGCCGCCAGCCAGACGGGGTCAATATGGAGTTTTTCTGCCGCGACCGTTTGCAACTTGCCGAACAAAACGTTCGAGTTGGTATCGCTACCGGTGACGAACGTCCCCAGCGCACCGATGATAGGCGCGATAAAGACATAGGCACCGCCCGTGAGATTCACCATCGTCTGCGCCAGCGTGGCGATAAGCCCACTGACATCCATGATGGTCGCCATCGCGACGATAGTGGTGATAGCGATAATCGAGTTTTTCAACTGCTTAATCGTGCTAGCTAATACGCTCAGCATCTTGCCTAATGTGGCACCCTGAATAAAACCGCCCAGCAGGGTCGCAATAATGATCAGTACGCCCGGTGTGGCTATCCAGTCGATTTTCAGTGACAGCGCTTTTCCTTGCGGTAACGGGAACGACAGCGTCGAGGTCACCTGCCCGACAACCTGCTTAATGCCGGGGAATAACGGCGAGCAAAGCAGGATAAAGGTAAAAATAAGCATATAAATAGAACAGGCTTTCAGCAATTCACGGCCTGAAGGCAGCGTACCCGAGCGGGTATTGTTCTGGATAAGGTAGCGTGGGTCGGTTTGCCCCTTACGTGCACGCCCCATTGCCGCGACCGCAATCAGGCTGACAAGGCTGCCTGCGAATGCCGGGAGTTCCGCACCCAGGTGAACGGCGACAAAATACTGCGGAATCAATGTGGTAATCCCACACACCAGGGTGATGCCTACCACGCCTTTGATCGCTTTCACGCCGTCGCCGATGATGGCGATAATCACAAACGGCAGCAGAATGTTGAACAGTGCCAGTTGCAAAATAATCGTGCCGCCCAGGGCGGTAACCGGCAGGTGGACCTGCTCTGCCAAAATCGACACCGGAATACCGACGGCGCCAAAGGCGGTGGGGACGGTGTTCGCCACCAATGAGGCGATGGCCGCTTTCAGCGGGTTAAAACCCAGCGCAATCAGAATACCGATAGGAATCGCCACGGCGGTACCGTAGCCCGCTGCCGCTTCAAGGAAGCCACCGAAGCACCAGGAAATCAACAACACCTGAATACGTTTGTCGTCGCTAATGCTGGCCAGTACGTCACGCAGAACATCCATGCTGCGTGTTTCTTGCATCAGGTTATAACTGTAAATCGCACCCAAAATCACGATGATGATAGGCCATAAGCCCTTTATCACCCCATAGCCAATGGCCGAACCGAGTGTTTGTAACGGCATGTGCCAGACGGTCATGCTCAGGATAGCCGTGATCACCAGGGTGATCAGGACAGAATGATGAATGGGCATTTTGATTTTCAAAATCAGAATGATCATTATCACAAGTGGCAAAACGCCAAGTGAGAATTGTAAGTATTCGTACATAATGCTCCCTAAAATAAAAATGTAACTTATTGATATCGTTCTAGGAGTAATCGTTTATAGAGAGATCAAAAAAT
The DNA here is from genome assembly GCF_000406165.1 of Dickeya zeae NCPPB 2538. NCBI lineage: Bacteria > Pseudomonadati > Pseudomonadota > Gammaproteobacteria > Enterobacterales > Pectobacteriaceae > Dickeya > Dickeya zeae. The sequence goes on from NZ_CM001977.1 coordinate 1,805,400, forward strand.
CGGGTCAGGTGGCTGGATCGCTTCATTGAAAGATAAGTTTCAACGTGTCGGTAAAAGGTATGAACAGGTTACTCTTAGGTATAAGAGAAGGTTAATACCATTAACAATTTGTGGGCTTTTACGGCAAAAAAGGGGTAGGTGCAGACGGTATAAGGGAGGGGACGGGCAACTGCCGGTATGTCAGCGACGATACCGGCGGGTCATTGTTATCAGCGTTTCTCTTTAGCCAGTGCTTCCAACTGCTGGCGTATGGCGGTAACCGCAACAGCACGGTTATCGGCGAGATTACGGTTGCTGGCGTCCGGGGCGGAGCTTTGGATGCCGACCAAAATCCAGCTACCGGCGGTTTTCAGCATCAATGGCGAACCGCTATCGCCCGGTAAGGTGTCGCAACGGTGCGCCATCACCGCCTTATGGACCCAGCCTGTAATCTGGCAATCCTGATGGCGGTACAACGTGTCCTCATGGTCTTCCGGGTAACCGGCCTGGGTAACCTTCTGTTGTGCCGCATCCAGTGCGGCTTTCAGTTCTTCCTGCGAGCCTTGCCAGATAGGCAATGGGCGGATGCCCGGCGGTGTTTCTCGCAGGCGAATCAGGGCGAAATCCCACGGTGCGGCAGCGGGGGGAACGATCCAGCCATCACCGTCCGCTTTTAACATTCTGGCCAGTTTCTTATTGGTTAACGCTTCAATTTTATCGGTTTCATAGCGCCAGCCGTTTTCTGTTGACAGAAAACGCAGTGCAACCGGTTTGTCCGGTACGCCGGGCGGTGCCACGACACAGTGGCCTGCCGTCAGCGCCAGATGAGGTGAAATCAAGGTGGCGGTGCACAAGTTACCGCTGGCGGTTTCTAATTGACCAATCGCCTGCCATGGCCACTGGGAAGTATCCGGCACGCTATCGCGATCATCATGATTAAAGAACAGGATCTGTTTTTGTTGTTCCGTCAGGGTTGAGGTGTCGTCATCGGCCCACACGTAAGGGGCGAGCACGCTCAATGAACATAACAACCAGGCTGATATGCGCATGTAATGAATGGCCTTTAACAATGAAATTCAGCGTAGTAACCGTCATCAATCCACTATAAACGTAGCATGCCAACATCAAGGCAGGACACGATAGGGTAAGTTCAGGTGGATCGGATGACCTGATTGGGGCGCGCTGGCGAGAGTGAAATCGGATTACAGGAAAAATACAACAATGACCAACGCGCAGATAAGCAGGAAGGACAACATGATTTCGAATGAATAACGCCGCAGCATTATCAGGTCCCCCATGAAACAAACACCCGGCGAACCGGGTGTTTTATAACGCTACCGTCATGCCGATAATCGCTACCGGTGTTCATGACCATTAACTATTTCTTACCTGAGTGAATTAAGCGGCTGTTGGAGCAGCAACTTTCTTCGCTTTTTTCACTTTTTTGTGTTTTTTAGCAGCCTGGGCTTTCTGAGCAGCCGGAGCTTTCTTAGCTACTTTTTGTGTTTTTTAGCAGCCTGAGCTTTCTGAGCAGCCGGGGCTTTCTTAGCTACTTTTT